>JACMJT010000046.1 GCA_014380505.1 Hyphomicrobiales bacterium
GGGCTCTGTAAGAGCAAAGCTTGAGGCCAAAACCGCCGCAAAAGCGTGGGCGCAGGTTGCGCCATCAGCCGGACTTAACGACCGGCATTCTGCGTCGACCTTGCGTCCACGCAACCCTTCTCATCGAGAGAAGGGAGAAAAATCTCCCCCGGTCGCCGGAATAACCGGCACCACAAGCGGCGAAGCTATGGCCAAAGCGTATCCGCTTGATTTCGGCTCGCAACAAGTCCATTTTCCGCCGCAACTCGAAATCCCCCTAACTCAGGATAGACATGGCCAAGGAAGAACTGCTCGAATTCGAAGGCATGGTGACCGAACTCCTCCCCAACGCGACATTTCGCGTGAAGCTCGAGAACAATCATGAAATCATCGCCCACACCGCCGGCAAAATGCGCAAGAACCGTATCCGCGTGCTCGCCGGCGACCGCGTGATGGTCGAGATGACGCCCTACGATCTGACCAAGGGCCGCATCAACTACCGGTTCAAGTAATCGCCCCAATGGCGTCCGCTCCCGTCAAGCTCGTGCTCGCTAGCGCCTCGCCGCGAAGGCTCTCACTCCTCGAACGGATTGGCCTCACCCCCGATCTGCTGAACCCCGCCGATATCGACGAAACCTCCCACAAGCGCGAGACGCCGCGCGCCTTCTCGGTCCGCCTCGCCACCGAAAAAGCCAAGGCAGCGCTCACCATGCCGCGGGTGACAGCACTCGGCGGCAATGTCTTCGTGCTGGCCTGCGACACGGTGGTGGGCCTCGGCCGCCGCATCCTGCCCAAGGCGGATACGGCAAAGGTCGCGGAAGATTGCCTATGGCTGCTGTCGGGCCGTTCGCACTGGGTCTATTCAACCGTCTGCCTCATAGCGCCCGGCGGCCGCACCACGACGCGCTGTGTGGAAACGAAAGTGCGTTTCAAACGCCTGTCGGCGGGCGATGTGGAAAGTTACGTCAGATCCGATGAATGGCGTGGCAAGGCCGGCGGCTACGCCATCCAGGGCCGTGCTGAAGCCTTCGTGCGCAAACTCCAGGGCTCGCACTCCGCCGTCGTCGGCCTGCCGCTCTATGAAACCGTGCATCTCCTCGATGGTGCCGGCTATCCCGTCAACCATATCTGGATGACGAGGCCCGTGGAGAGCCTGTGATGGCGGAGCCCGTGCGCCTTCGCCCCAAGCGGCCCTGTCCCCTTTGCGGCAAACCCTCCCAGCAGAAATTCCATCCCTTCTGCTCCAACCGCTGCGCCCAGATCGATCTCAACCGCTGGCTCGGCGGCAACTACGCGATTCCCGTCAAGGAGGAGGACGAAGATGACCCGCCTCAGAATTAATCAGCCCGGATATCGACGTGCCGCGTGTCCTTGATGAACAATGTGCCGATCACCAGCGTCATGGCGGCCACCACGATCGGATACCACAGGCCGGAATAGATATCACCGGTCGCCGCCACAATGGCAAAGGCCGTCGTCGGCAGGAAGCCGCCGAACCAGCCGTTGCCAATGTGATAGGGCAACGACATGGAGGTGTAGCGTATGCGGGTCGGAAACAGTTCGACCAGCATGGCTGCGATCGGGCCATAGACCATGGTCACGTAGATCACCAGGATCGTCAGGAGGAAAATGATCATGCCTATGTTCATCGCGGCGGGATCGGCCTTGGCCGGATAGCCCGCGGTGTTCAGTGCCGTGGCGAGATTGGCTGCAAAGCTCTCGGCGCCGGGCGTGCCCGCTTCAGAGGACGGAATAACCGTGTCACCGATCTTGACCGACGTGGCGCCAGCGGGGCCTTCGACATTGCTATAGGGAATGCCCGCCTTCACCAATGCGCTCTTGGCAATATCGCAAGAGCTGGTGAACTTCGATGTTCCGACCGGATTGAACTGGAAGGAACAGTCGTCGGGATCGGCGGTTACCACCACGGGCGAAGAGGCCTGCGCGTTGAACAGCGCCGGATTGGCATACTGGGTGATCGCCTTGAAGATCGGGAAATACGTCACAATCGCCAGCAGGCAGCCCAGCATGATAATGGGCTTCCGGCCCACCTTGTCGGAGAGCCAGCCGAAAAGAATGAAGAACGGCGTACCGATGGCGAGGGATGCCGCGATCATAAGATTGGCATAGACGGGATCGACCTTGAGCGTCTGCGTCAGGAAGAACAGGGCATAGAACTGCCCCGTGTACCAGACCACGGCTTGACCGGCGGTGAGGCCGACAAGCGCCAGGATGACGATCTTGAGATTGCCCCATCTGGCGAAGCTCTCGGTCAGCGGCGCTTTCGACCGCTTGCCCTCGTCCTTCATCTTCTGGAAAACAGGCGACTCATTGAGCTTGAGCCGGATATAGACGGAGATGGCGAGCAGAAAAATCGACAGCAGGAACGGAATGCGCCAGCCCCAGGTGTCGAACTCGGGCCCGAGCCAACTGCGGCAGCCAAGAATGACGAGCAGCGACAGGAACAGTCCAAGGGTCGCGGTGGTTTGGATCCAACTGGTGTAGAGGCCACGCTTGCCAGGCGGCGCATGTTCGGCGACATAGGTGGCAGCGCCGCCATATTCTCCACCCAATGCCAATCCCTGCAAGAGACGCAAGGCCACCAGGATGATCGGCGCAGCCACGCCGATCGAGGCATAGCTCGGCAGGAGGCCTACGGCGAAAGTGGATACGCCCATGATGACGATGGTGATCAGGAAGGTGTATTTGCGGCCCACCAGATCGCCGAGGCGGCCAAAAAATATGGCGCCGAAGGGCCTCACCGCAAAGCCCGCAGCAAAGGCGGCAAGCGCGAAGATGAAGCCTGCGGTTTCGTTGACACCCGAAAAGAACTGCTTCGAAATGATCACCGCAAGCGACCCGTAGAGATAGAAATCGTACCATTCGAAAACCGTTCCCAGTGATGAAGCAAAGACGACGGTCATCTTGCTCTGATCGAGGCTGCCTTCGCGCGCCGCTGTCACGTCTGCCATGGGGATTTCCATTCCTGGTTGGACTCGGGACGGCACCAGACTATCGCGCAGTTGCTTCCTGTTGCAACTGCCAGTTCCATCTCATATACAGCGCCTGTTCCGGATGCCCAGGTAGCTCAGTTGGTAGAGCAGCGGACTGAAAATCCGCGTGTCGGTGGTTCAATTCCGCCCCTGGGCACCATCACCTGCTATCCCTCGTAATGCTGCTCCACGAGACGGTTGAGCAGGCGTACGCCCCAGCCCGAACCCCAGCTCTGGTTGATGGCGTTCTTGATGGAATCCATGGCCGTTCCCGCCACATCGAGATGGGCCCACGGCACGCCGTTGACGAAGCGCTGGAGGAATTGCGCCGCCGTGATCGAGCCCGCGTTGCGCCCGCCGGTGTTTTTCACATCGGCCACGTCATGGTCGATGATCTTGTCGTACTCGGGTGTCAGCGGCATGCGCCAGACCTTCTCGCCCGTGGCATAGCCCGCCTCGGAAAGGCGATTGGCCAATTCGTCGTTATTGGAGAAAAGCCCGGCGTGCTCCTTGCCCAGCGCCACGAGAATGGCGCCGGTCAGGGTGGCGAGATCGACGATGAATTTCGGTTTGAACCGGTCCTGGATGTACCAGAGCACATCGGCCAGCACGAGGCGGCCCTCGGCGTCCGTGTTGAGCACGGCGATGGTCTGCCCCGACATGGATTTCACTACGTCGCCCGGCCGCTGGGCATTGCCGTCCGGCATGTTCTCGACGAGGCCTATGGCGCCCACGGCATTGACCTTGGCCTTGCGCCTGGCCAGCGCCAGCATCAGGCCGGTGACGCAGGCGGCTCCGCCCATGTCGCCCTTCATGTCCTCCATGCCTTGGGCGGGTTTGATGGAAATGCCGCCCGTGTCGAAGGTGACACCCTTGCCGACGAAGGCCACGGGCTTCTCGCCCTTCTTCCCGCCATCCCAGCGCATCACCACGATGCGCGCCTCCTGGGGCGAGCCTTGCGCCACGCCGAGCATGGCGCCCATGCCGAGCTTCTTCATTTGCGCCGGCGTCATGATGTCGACCTTGAGGCCATGTTTCGAAAACTGTCTGGCGCGATTGGCAAAATCCACTGGAAACAGTTTGTTCGGCGGTTCGTTGACAAGATCGCGCGCCAGATGCACGCCGGCGGCCACGGCCTCAAGGGGCTGGAAGGCCTTGCGCGCCGCTGCTTGATCGGCCGTATGAAGAGTAAGCGCCGCCAGTCCGTTGGTCTCGGGTTGCTTCGACTTGTAATGGGTGAAGGCATAAACCCGAAGGAGCGCTCCAGAGGCGATAAGGGCCGCTGCGTCTCCAGCACCGCCGAACGGCTCGGGGATATCCACGGCGATTGCCGCGTCCTTGACTTTCAGACCCTGCAGCGTTCCGGCGATGGCGCCGCCCAGCATCTCGACATCGGCCGCCCGCAATTGTTCGGTATTTCCAAGACCGAAAAGGACCACGCGGTCATAACCGCCGCCCGGCGCCACGATATCGAGCATTTGGTCCCGTTTGGCCGCGAAGGCGGCCGCCTTGATGGCCCGGACGATCTGCCCCTTGGTGCGGGCATCGGCCTTGGCGGCGGTTTCGCCCAATTTCCCTCCTTCGGCAGCGAATATCACAAGGACCCCCGAACGATGCAGGGCAAGGGTGGTGAATTTGATTTTCATGAAACAATCCAATGTGGTGTGGACGGGACGGCAAAGCACTTAATCGCAACCGGGCGTTTACCACAATGGCCGCCTTGCCGCGCTTCCGCCCGATTCAACTTTCAATCTCCTCGGCGCAAACAAAGCTTCACCTGCCGGTTGAAAGCCGTTAATAATGTGCAAAGTCCTGTGAAACGGGCGGGGGCCGGGTGAAGTCGGATAGTCTTGGAAAAGCGCGTGAACACCGTCTGCGGACCGCAGTCTCCGGCGCCGCCGTGCTTGCTTGCATTATTGCCGCCGGTTTCGTGCTGCCCGATGCAACCGCAGCCGTTTCTGGGCCGGACAACGCCAAAGACCCCAAATTCGTGAAGCCGGTCACCGAAGCTCCGCCTCCGGGAACACGGGTGAACGTCGTCGCCAGCAAAATTACCTACGATGCCAAGAGAAAGATCGCGACCGCCACCGGTCTCGTGCGGATTGTGTTCGGCCCCTATACGCTGACCGCCACGAAGGTGGTCTATGACATGGACAAGGACACCTTCAAGGCCAACGGCTCGGTTGTATTGCAAGAGCCCAACGGCAATGTGCTTCACGCCGACTACGCCGAAATCACCAAAATGTTCAAGGAAGGGTTTGCCCGCCACGTCAAGGCGCTCCTGACCAATGATGTGACCATCACTGCCGACTACGCCAAGCGCACCGAGGATGGCGTCACGGTCTATGAACGGGCGACCTACACGGCGTGTAAGCATTGCGTAAGCGAGGATGGCACGCCCGCCTGGCAGATCGTGGCCCGCAGGGCCACCCACGACCAGCAACAGAGGACCATCTATTACGAGGACATGAAATTCGAGATCGCCGGTGTCCCGGTCCTGTGGCTGCCCTATCTCGCCTATCCCGACCCGACAGTAACACGCCGCTCCGGCTTTCTCCTGCCGCAATTCAGTTCCGACAAGGCCTTTGGTTATGGCATCACCACACCCTATTTCTGGGCGCTGGCGCCCAATGCCGATCTGACCTTCAGCCCCAGATGGACAACCAAGCAGGGCCCGGTCGCCGATGTGGAATGGCGCCACCGGCTGAAGAACGGTCTCTACGATATTCACGGCTACGGCGTCTATCAACTGGACCCCCAAGTGGCCAAGGACCAGAGCCGGCAACGCGGCGCGCTCACATCGCGAGGCGAATTCAAGCTTAACGATATGTGGTCCTGGGGCTGGAACGGCACGCTGCTCAGCGACAAATCATTCCTTAGCGACTACAGCATCGATACAGACGAAACCAACGAGATCACCAGGGACATAATCACCAGCGATGCGCATGTGATTGGCCTGGCGGACCGGACTTACATTTCCGCCCAGGCGTTGCACTACCAGACCACGCTGGACGAGGAAGATCAGGATATGTTGCCCACGGCTCTGCCTTATGTGACTGCCGGCCATACATTCGCCGATCCGGTATTTGGCGGCGAGCTGGGCTTCGAGATGAACGCCTATTCCCTGAACCGCGGAGAAGCCGTTGGAGCCTTCGATCTCGGCACCGATCAGACCCGCGGCGTGGCCAATCTGCATTGGCAAAAACAGATGATCAACGGAATGGGCCAGGTGATCACGCCGTTCATGCAGGTTCGCGGCGACGTCTATATCACCGAGAATGTTCCGGGCGCTGCCTCCGATTCGGAGACGACGGCACACCTTCTGCCATCGGCGGGGATCGACGTGCGTTGGCCCTTTATCGCCTCCCAGGGCCTTGGCCAGAGCGTGCTCACGCCAGTGGTCCAGGTCATAAGCGCCACCGAGGAGGAGGATCGCTCTTCGATCGGCGATGAGGATGCCATCACGATCAACTTCAACCACACAAATCTGTTCCTGCAGGACCGCTTCACCGGCCTCGATCGTTATGAGGGCGGCACCAGGGCCAATGCCGGGCTGATGTACACCTTTCTCCATGAGAACGGCGGTTTTGCCCGAATGAGCCTTGGCGAATCCTTCCACATCGCCGGCGATAACAGTTTCGATGTTGGCTCCGGGCTTGATGGCCCGGTTTCGGATCTGGTGGGCGCCATCGCGTTCCAGCCCAATGAGAGGATGCGCTTTACGTACGAGGCCCGCGCCGAAGAAAACCTCTCCCGCATCAACTCGCAAGAAGCCTCGGCCAGCCTCACTTTAGACAGGATTTGGGGTTCATTAAGTTATGCGGACATAGGCGCCGCACCCCGGTATGGCCGCCCGTCGAATGAAGAGCAGGTCTGGGGCGATGCCGGTTATAAGCTGGCCGGGGCATGGAGCCTTTTTGGCGGTTTGCGCTATGATGTGCCGGACGACAGGTTCATCAACAAATACGTGGGTTTATTGTTCGAGTGTGACTGCATGAATGCCAAGCTGATCTATTCCGAGTTCACCGATGATGATTCCGGCGGCAACAAGGTGGACCGGAGTCTCAAGCTTTCCGTCGATTTCCGCACCATCGGGAAGATCGGCGGCGGCTTCGGATTTTAATAGGAAGATGACCAACCGGGCGATCAGGCGTTTCTGCGTATTGCTTTGCCTAGGCCTGCTGACAACTTCAACGGTACATTTTGCACGTGCCGAGGGTTTGGGCGTCGTGGCGATCGTCAACGATGTACCGATCACCGAATTCGACGTAGGCCAGCGCATCAGCCTGATGAAAATCTTGGGCGACCTGCCTGAAGGGGAGGAGCCGCGCAAAAAAGCCCTGCAATCGCTCGTTGACGACGTTATCAAGCTGGCCGAAGCCAAGCGGCTTAACATGTCGTCCACAGACGCTGACATCAACAAGCAGGTGGCGCGCGTTGCGGGCGGCCTGAAGACCACGCCGGACGCACTCATAAAGCAGTTGGCGGAGAAAGGTATCGGCGCGGATACATTTCGCCGCTATATCGCCGCGCAGACGGGCTTTAACCGTATTATCGCCAGCAAATACCGCAATGACATCGCCATCAAGCCGGCAGACATCGACCGCAAGTTCGCCGATATCCAGCAGAAGGTCGACACCCAGATGGAGGCGATCAAAAAAGATCCGCGAATGAAGCCGGTCACCGTTTATACGATCATGGAGATCAATCTGCCGGTCGAGGGAAACGATACGCAACTGCTTCAGGCGCGCTTAGTGGAGGCCGTTCAGGTCGCCAAGCAATTCAAGAGCTGCAAGAATGCCAAGGCGGCTGCCCGCGGCGTCTTCAACGTGAAATTCGACAAAGCCATGGATGCCGATGCGTCTAAACTCCCAAAGCAGATCAAGGCAGCGCTCGATAAGGCCGGCCCCGGGAAAGCCATCGGCCCCATGCGCGCCAAGAATGGCATTCAACTTCTCGCCTATTGCGGGGCCCGCAAGATTACGCCCCAGATGCCGAAATTCGAGCTGCCGACCCGCCAACAGGTCGAGAATGTGCTGGTCAACGAAAAATTTGACACCTTCGAAGAAACTTACATGAAGGATGCGCGCAGCAAAATTTACGTGGAATACCGCAGTCCGGGTTATACGCAGTAATCTCCCGTGACGGATTTCCCGCCGATCATACTGACGCCGGGTGAACCGGCGGGTATAGCACCCGAAATCACGGGCCTGGCCTGGCGGACTTTCAAGGACACGCCTCACGGTTGTTTCTTTCTGCTGGGCGATGCCGACTACTGGGCGATACGGAACCCTTCCCAAATCCCTGTCCGGCGAATCGAGAGCCCGAGCGAGGCGAGTTTGGTTTTCAGCCAGGCGCTGCCCGTCCTGCACCGTCCGCTAGCTGCGCATCCGGCCGCGGGTAAGATCGATTCAGGCACGGCCCCACAGGTGATCGCCGCTATTGACGAAGCGGTGTCATTGGCTTTCGATGGCGCGGTTTCGGCCATCGTCACCAATCCAGTTCAGAAGGAAGCGCTCTATGCGGCAGGCTTCCGGCACCAGGGCCACACGGACTATCTGGCCCACCTCGCCCGCCGGCGCGGCCATGACGTGCACGAAGTCATGATGCTGGTGGCAAAGGATTTGCGCGCCATTCCCGTCACCGTCCACATCCCGCTGGCCGAAGTGCCGCGCGCCCTCACGTCCGAAATGATAATGATGCAGGCTAGGGTCGTGGCGCGCGATCTCTCCCGTTATTTCGGCATCGCCCGACCGCGGCTGGCCTTCACTGGGCTCAATCCACACGCGGGCGAAAATGGCACTCTCGGCACGGAAGACAGGGACATTATTGTTCCAGCACTTGGCCAGCTTGCCGCCGAAGGCCTGATAGTGTCGGGGCCACTTTCCGCCGATACGGCGTTTCACGCGGAAGCTCGCGCCCAATACGACGCGATCCTCTGCATGTATCACGATCAGGCCCTCATCCCGGTCAAGACTCTGGATTTCCACGGCGGCATCAATGTGAGTCTGGGGCTTCCCTTCATCCGCACGTCACCCGATCACGGCACCGCGCTCAACATCGCCGGTACCGGCACCGCAAATCCGCAAAGCCTCATCGCCGCGATCTCGCTTGCCGCCCAAATGGCCCAGTCCACCCGTGGGTGACGATGGACTGACGCCGCTCCGTGACGTGATCCGGCGGTTCGACCTCCAGGCCAAGAAATCCCTCGGCCAGAATTTCCTGTTCGACCTCAATCTCACGCGGCGCATTGCCCGCTCTGCGGCACCGCTTGATGGCGTTACCATCGTCGAGGTTGGAGCAGGCCCTGGAGGCCTCACCCGAGCACTTCTTGTCGAAGGCGCCAGCGATGTCATCGCCATCGAACGGGACATGAGAGCGGTTGCCGCACTCCACGAAATCTCCGTTGCCTATCCAGGAAAGCTGCGGGTGATCGCGGGCGATGCCCTTGCCACCGACTGGGCAGCGCTTACAACGGGCCCCGCGAAAATCGTCGCCAATCTCCCCTATAATATTGCGACACCCTTGCTCATCGGCTGGCTTACCGATGGGGCCTGGCCGCCGTGGTTTTCCTCGCTCACGCTGATGTTCCAGAAGGAAGTGGCCGAGCGCATAGTTGCAAAAGCCGGAACCAAGGGCTATGGCCGTCTTTCGGTGCTCTGCCAGCATCTCTGTGACGTGCGAAAACTCTTCGACGTGAACCGTTCGGCGTTCACACCGCCTCCCAAAGTCACTTCCAGCATCGTGGAAATGGTCCCGCGCCCAGCGCCAACGCCAGCCTGTGCCATCCCGGCGCTCGAGCGGGTGACCGCCGCCGCATTCGGCCAACGCCGCAAAATGCTGCGCTCCAGCCTTAAATCCCTGGTGGAGAACCCCGAGGCGTTGCTGGCGAAGGCCGGCATCGATGCCCGGTTCCGGGCCGAGCAGGTGCCAGTGGCCGGCTTCGCAAGGCTCGCGCTACTGCTGGATTAAAGACCCTTGGTTAATTCGCGGACGAAATCGGTGAGCCCGGTACGGCGGCGGCGGTGCAGGCGTTCCGCCGTCAAGATAGCGGTGATTTGCCTATGCGCATCGTCGATATCGTCATTGACGATGACGTAATCATATTCCGGCCAGTGGCTAATCTCGTGCGACGCCTCGGCCATGCGTTTGGCCACCACCGTGGATGTATCCTGGGCGCGGCGAATCAGGCGTTCGCGTAAATCCTCAGCCGTCGGCGGCAAGATGAATATGCGGACGAGATCTTCCTTCATGGCCTGGGCCATCTGCTGGGTACCCTGCCAGTCGATGTCGAAGAGCATGTCACGCCCCTGCGCCAACGCCATCTCGACGGGTTTTCGCGGCGTGCCATAGAAATTGCCGAAAACCTCCGCCCATTCAAGCAGGCCCCCGCCATCGCGCAGTTCCGCGAATGCGTCTTTCGAGATGAAGTGGTAATCCTTGCCGTCTATTTCTCCCGACCGGGGCCTCCGGGTCGTCACCGAGACCGACATGGTGATGTTGCCATCGGTGGCCAGGAGGCGGCGCGACAGCGTCGTCTTGCCTGCCCCCGAGGGTGAGGACATCACCAGCAACAGCCCGCGCCGGGCGATTTCGGCTGATGCCGCGGGCTTATTCAATGTTTTGAACCTGTTCGCGCAATTGATCGATGACGATTTTGAGGTCAAGGCCAATCCCCGTCAAGGATTTGTCGGCGGCCTTGGAGCACAAGGTATTGGCCTCGCGGTTGAACTCCTGCGCCAGAAAATCGAACTCGCGGCCGATCGCCTCGCCGGAAGCAATGAGGGCGCGGGCAGCCTCGATATGGGAGAACAGCCGGTCGAGTTCCTCCTGAATGTCGGCGCGGGTAGCAATCAGCACGGCTTCCTGGTGCAGGCGGTTCTCATCGAAACCCGTCCCCGTTTCCATAAGCCGCGCTATCTGTTCGGCAAGCCTCAATCGAATGGAGGAGGCGGAGCGGGCTGGATTGTCACGCGCTGCAATGGCGAGCATCTCGATGCGGTCGACGTGGGCAGCGGCCACCGTTTGCAGCCGCGCACCTTCCTCACGGCGGGCTAGCACAAGCGCTGCCAGGGCCCCGTGAAAGGAGGCCATGATTGCTGCGTTGCGCTGACCGATTGCGGTTGTATCTTCTTCCACCGCCGCAGCTTCGAGCACGCCCCGCATTCCGAGAATGACATCGGCGCGAATGGGTTCGCCGCCCACGAGTTCGCGCAGGTGCTTGGCCGCATTCAGCACCTGTGCAAGTACAGCTTCGTTCAACTGCAGCATCTCTGTCTGGATTGCGCTGCTCACGCTGAGCGATATTTGCAGGCTCCCGCGCTTCAGTTTTTCGGCGGCTGCTGCGCGCACACCCTGTTCCAACTCCTCGAACCCCATGGGCAGGCGGCAGCGCACATCAAGGGCCTTGGCATTGACGCTCTTGACCTCCCATTGCCAATGCACACCGTCAATGGCGCCGGAAGCGCGTGCAAAACCCGTCATACTGGAAAGAGGCATGGGCCGTCCCGGAAGAATCAGATGTTTCGGAGTTTAAAGTGATTTTTGGTCAGGCCGAAAGGCTTTCAGCGTTCCGATTTGGGCCAGGGATTCGGAATCCGGGCCCGCCGTGAAGCCGGGCGGCTGTTGGATTTGGTCTTGGCGGCTTTTTTGCCGCTTGCGGTATCCTTCTGCACGGCACGAGTAACCGCGGGAGTTTCGCTGCCGGGACGCACGGTTTGCTCAATCTTGACTGGCGCCGGCTGCGGCGCGGTCTCGACAGACTCCGCCTCCTCGGCCGCAGCGGCGTTCGCGGCATTGCCTTCAATATTCCGCCATTTGGTTACGTTACGGTTGTGCTCTTCCAGGGTCGCGGCGAAGGCATGGCCGCCGGTGCCGTTGGCCACGAAATAGAGATAGGCGGTGGGTGGCGGATTGACCACGGCTTCCAGGGCAGCCCGGCCCGGATTGGCGATGGGCCCCGGCGGCAGCCCGTTGATCGTATAGGTGTTGTAGGGTGTTGGCGTGGTGATATCTGCTTTGGTGAGGGGCCGGTCGAGCTTGCCCTTGCCGCCCGCAATTCCATAGATGATGGTGGGGTCCGACTGGAGCCGCATGCCCTTGGCGAGGCGGTTCATGAAGACCGAGGCGATCAGGGGCCGTTCGCTCGCGAGGCCAGTTTCCTTCTCGACGATGGAGGCGAGAATGACCGCTTCTTCCTTGCTGCGAATGGCAAGCCCGCTTTTGCGTGTCGCCCAGATTTCGTCGAGCAGCTTGGTCTGGGCCTTCTGCATATCCTCGAGCAGCTGGTGGCGCGTCATGCCGCGCTTGAACACATAGGTATCCGGCATAATGGCGCCTTCTGGCGGCGGTGTGGTTGCACCGCCCTTCAGCACGGGGTCGCCGTCGATGCGTGCCATCGCCATGGCGCTGGTCCAGCCTTCGGGAATGCTGACTTTGTAGATGAGGGACTTACCACTCACCAACAGGTCCAGCACCTCGCGCATTGTGGAGGCGGCCGGAAATTCATATTCACCGGCTTTGAGGCGGCCGCGGGAGCCGGTCAGGATGACGGCGGTGGAAAACGCTTCCGCGTTTACTATGACACCTTCCTTTTCCAGCTTTGCGGCGATTCCGGAGGTGCCAAGACCTTTCTCGATTTCGAGCGCCTTGGCGATGGCGAGAGGACCGGGCCGGATATACTCGCGATAGCCATAGGTGGCTGCAATTCCTCCAGCCAGCGCGATCACAAGAACGCCAGAAAACAATGACAGAAACACTCGCGCCACCGCGGACCGCCGCTTTCGGAACAACCGCGATTCAGAAATCCGAAGCGGTCCTGGGCCGGTGCTCACGCTGTGTGTCGATCCCTTGCGAGGTCATGCCGCAAAACGGCGCAGAACCAGTGATGCGTTCGTACCACCGAAACCAAAAGAATTTGACAGAACTGTGTTGATCTCCTTGGTCTTCGACGATTTGGGCACGAGGTCTATGGACGTCTCCACCGAAGGGTTATCGAGATTGAGGGTGGGCGGACAGATATTGTCGCGGATTGCCAACACCGAGAAGATCGCTTCGACGGCACCCGCCGCTCCCAGAAGATGGCCGATCGACGATTTGGTCGAGGACATGGCGAGGCCTTCGGTTCGGTTGCCCATCATGCGCTCCACGGCGCGCAGTTCAATCTCATCGCCGAGTGGTGTCGAAGTGCCATGGGCATTGATGTAATCGATTTCATGGGCTTGAATCCCGGCACGCTTGAGGGCCGCCTGCATGCAACGGTAGGCGCCGTCACCGTCGGCGGCGGGTGCTGTAATGTGATAAGCATCACCGGACATGCCGTAACCTACCACCTCCGCATAGATTTTGGCGCCTCGCGCCTTGGCGTGATCGAGGTCTTCCAGCACCACCACACCGGCGCCCTCGCCCATGACGAAGCCGTCACGGTCCTTGTCATAGGGCCGGGACGCCTTTTCGGGCGCGTCGTTGAATTTCGTGGCCAGCGCTTTGCAGGCGATGAAGCCCGCAATGCCGAGACGGCAGATGGCGGATTCAGCCCCGCCCGCGATCATGATGTCGGCGTCGTCCAAGGCGATCAGGCGGGCTGCATCACCGATAGCGTGGGTACCGGTTGAGCAGGCGGTGACAACCGAATGGTTCGGTCCCTTGCAATTGAACTCAATGGAGATAAGGCCCGAGGCGAGATTGATGAGCGAGCCTGGAATGAAAAATGGGCTGACGCGGCGCGGACCCTTTTCGGCGAGCAGTAATGTCGTTTGCTCGATATTGGTGAGACCGCCGATGCCGGAACCTACGAGCACGCCGGCACGGCACCTCTCGTCCTCGGTTTTGAGTTCAACGCCGGCATCTTGCATCGCCTGCTTGGCGGCGGCCACGGCATAGATCAGGAAATCGTCATAACGGCGCAGTTCCTTATGGTCCATCCAGTGTTCGGGATTGAAAGTGGCGTCCGCGCCATCACCGCGCGTCACTTCGCAGGCGATGCGGCAGGACAGGTCCGAAGCATCGAATTTGCTTATCACCCCTGCGCCTGACTGGCCGTCAAGCAGCCGGCTCCAGGTTTCCTCAACGCCCGTGGCGAGCGGCGAAACCATGCCCAGACCCGTGACAACAACCCGGCGCATGCACAGATATCCTTTCCTCACAAGAAAACGCGGCGGCAGGATATTTTTACTCCCTGCCTCCGCGCAACGTGCCCATTATGAAACCCGCCGGCGGCGGGGGCGCTCCCCTGTCAGGGTGCGCTCTTTTCGATGAACTTCACGGCATCGCCGACCGTCTGGATCGTCTCTGCCGCGTCATCCGGGATTTCGATACCGAATTCTTCCTCGAAGGCCATGACCAGCTCGACCGTGTCGAGGCTGTCTGCGCCGAGATCGTCGATGAAGCTTGCTTCCGCCTTGACCTTGTCGCCATCCACGCCCAGGTGCTCGACAACGATCTTCTTCACCCGCTCCGCAACGTCACTCATGTTCAATCGTCCTTGGTTGTTTTCTGTTCAGACGGCCGGACCCCAGTTTTCGCGGGTATCCCCCACATGCCGAAGGGTTGACTACCACAGAATCCTTTTACGGCAAAAGGGGCATTGTGCGTCATTGATAATACTAAGGAATCGGGTTCAGATCATCGCCATGCCGCCGTTGACATGAAGTGTCTGGCCGGTCACGTAGGCGGCCTCGCTGGAGGCGAGATAGACGACCGAAGCGGCGACCTCTTCTGGAGTCCCAAGGCGGACGGCGGGAACCCGGCCGAGGATCGCTTCCTTCTGCTTGTCGTCAAGAACGCCGGTCATCGCTGTCTTTATAAAACCAGGAGCTACGGCGTTGACCGTCACGTTGCGGCTGGCAAGTTCCTGGGCCAGCGACTTGGTAAGGCCGATGATGCCCGCCTTGGAGGCTACGTAATTGGCCTGACCCGGGTTGCCGGTAAGCGCCACCACCGACGTTATGTTGATGATGCGACCCCAGCGTCTTTTCATCATGCCGCGCATGGCGGCGCGGCATAGACGGAACGGCGCCGTCAGATTTACATCGAGAACCTGCTGCCAATCCTCGTCCTTCATGCGCATGGCCAGGCCATCCTTGGTAATGCCGGCATTGTTGACGAGGATGTCGAGCGAGCCCATGGCAGCTTCCGCCGCAGGCACGAGTTTTTCAACTTCCGGCGCGTTGGAGAGATTGCAAGCGAATGCGTGGACGCGCCCGCCCAACTGTGCCTTCAGATCGTCGAGCACAGCGGCACGCGTTCCGGAAACCGCCACCGTGGCGCCCGCCGCGTGCAGGGCCTTGGCGATCGCAGCACCTATGCCGCCGGTTGCCCCCGTCACCAGAGCCGTCTTGCCGGTCAGATCGAACATGGGGCTCATCCTTGCTTGAGTTGGGCCGCAGCCGTGGCGGCATCGCCGGGCGTGGCGATGGCCAGACCCGTTGCCTCCGGCGCATTTTTCTTAAGAAGACCAGTCAGCACCCTGCCCGCGCCCAATTCACAGAAGCGGGTGACGCCGTGGGAGGCCATGTAAGCCACACACTCGCGCCAGCGGATGGTCCCGGTCACCTGTTGCACCAGCTTCTGGCGGATCTGGGCGGGATCGCTAAGCGGTTCCGCCACCACATTTGCGATGACCGGAACCACCGGTGCCTTCATGGCGATAGTGGCGAGGGCTTCTGCCATCCGATTGGCGGCAGGCTGCATCAGGGCACAATGGAAGGGAGCCGAAACCGGCAAAAGGATGGCGCGCTTTGCACCCTTTTCCTTGGCAATGACCAGCGCGCGTTCGACGGCAGCCTTGTGACCGGAGACGACGACCTGGCCATCGCTGTTGTCATTCGCCGCCTGACATACATCGCCCTGTGCTGCCTCCGCCGCGACTTCCGCCGCCGCCCGGAAATCGAGGCCGAGCAGGGCTGCCATGGCGCCCACACCTACAGGCGTTGCCGTTTGCATGGCAAGCCCTCGAGTCTTCAGCAGCCGCGCCGCATCGGTGAGAGTGAAAGTCCCCGCTGCGGCCAGTGCCGAATATTCGCCAAGCGAGTGGCCTGCCACAAATTTTGCCGTGTTGGCCACCGTTATGCCGTACTCGCTTTCCAGCACGCGCACCACCGCCATGCTCACCGTCATGAGAGCCGGCTGGGCATTTTCAGTAAGCGTCAGCTCGGCTTCGGGACCTTCCCACATGAGCCCGCTCAGCGTCTGGCCAAGCGCATCGTCGACTTCAGCAAACACGGCACGGGCAGAGGCGAAATTTTCCGCCAGCGCCTTCCCCATGCCGACCGCCTGGCTGCCTTGCCCCGGAAACGTAAACGCAACTGCCATCTTGATTCTTGCCCGCCAATCCCTAACAGTCGGCGGCACGAAACATGCGGGGCAAGGGCGAGTCAAGAATGATTAAACAAGCCGATCTCGAGATGGCGCAGCGCATTGTTTACGGGGCGATGCCGCCAACGCCCCAATATGCCTGGCCCCTGCTCGCCGAAGCCACGGGATGCGAGGTCTGGGTGAAGCATGAAAATCACACTCCCATCGGCGCCTTCAAGGTCAGGGGCGGCCTGGTGCACATGCAGCTTCGCAAGGGGCGCGGTGAAACCAACGGCATCATTACCGCTACCCGGGGCAATCACGGCCAATCGATCGGCTTCGGCGCTAAACGCGCGGGCATCCCGGTGACAATCGTGGTGCCTTTCGGCAATTCGGTGGAAAAGAATGCCGCCATGCGGGCGCTGGGCGTCGACCTCATCGAAGCAGGACAAGATTTCGATGAGGCGCGCGATACTGCGGCTCGCCTCGGCGGCGAGCGCGGCCTCGATTTCTTAGCCTCTTTCGGACCCGAACTGGTCCTGGGCGTTACCACTTATGCCCATGAACTATTCCAGGCGGCGGGCGCGCTGGACGTTGTGTATGTGCCGATCGGTATGGGCTCCGGCATTTGCGGCGTCATCGCGGCGCGCGACATGCTGGGCCTCAAGACCAAGATTGTCGGTGTCGTGTCCGAAAAGGCCGCCACCTATGCCCATTCTTTCGCGCAAGGCAAACCGGTGCCGACGAATTCCGCCGCCACCTTCGCCGATGGCATGGCGGTGCGCATGGCCCACGCCGATGCCGTCCGGACGATCAATCAGGGCGCCGATCGTATCGTGCAAGTCTCGGAAGACGAGATCGCCGAAGCCATGCGGGTTTACTATCGCACCATTCACACCATTTCCGAGGGCGCAGGTGCGGCAGCGCTGGCGGCTCTGCTCAAGGAAAAGGATAAAAGGCGCGGACAGCGCGTTGGCCTCATTCTTTCGGGCGGTAACATCGACATGGACAAGTTTGCCACCGTGCTGAATGGCGGAACGCCGCCGCCTTAGTTTTCTCGTCCGTGGGCGTCACGACAGCCGGAACAGCGGTTCGGGCAAACCCTTCACATTCGTTGCCAGTCTGAAGAGACTGCCCGTCAACGGCATCTCCGCCAGCGCCGCGGTATCCAATCCGTCTGTCGCGGTGGTGATGTAGAGTGTAGTAAAATCGGGACCGGCGAAACACATGGTCGTGACATTGCGCGCCGGTACTGGATAGGTTGCGATAAGTCTGCCATCGGCGGTGTAACGGGTTACGCGCGCGCCACCCCAATGGGCGATCCACAGGCAGCCTTCGGCATCGGTGATGATGCCGTCCGGCAGCCCCTCCTCAGGCGTGAACTGGATGAGCGGGCGGCGGTTGCGCGGGTGGAGATCGTCCGAGGTGATGTCATAGGCAAACGTGGTGCGGCCGAGGCTGTCGTTGAAATAAAGTGTGCCGCCATCGGGCGAAACGGCGGGGCCATTGGAAATGGCGAAGCCCGCATCGCCCAGAGAAAAGTGCTTGCGGTCCTTGATGCACCACAACGCACCGCGTGCTTCTTTCTCCAATGCATGGGATGAACCGGCCCAGACGCGGCCCCAACGATCGCATTTCGCATCGTTCCAGATGATGGCATCGCGCTCCCCTTCAGGATCGCAATAGGGTTCAAGCGAGAGATCGGAGATGCTCAGAAGCGACAAACCCCGGCGATGGGTGATCAGCAAGAGATCCGGATTGTCTGTCGCTACGATAGCGCCGATGGGGGCTTCCAACGGCAGCGGCCATGACTGCGTCTTCGCGGTCGTGGGGTCATGGCGGAACAGGGCCGGGTCAAGAAGGTCGATCCAGTAGAGGCACCGGTGAGCCTCGTGCCAGATGATGGCCTCGCCGAGACGATGGCGGGCTTCGGTGAAAAGTTCGACCTCGCTCATGTGCGCTCCCGCATTGCCGCCGCCGCTCGCATATGGGAGCATAGGATATCGGAGGAAATATCTGAATGCCCTTGTTCTCGCGCCGCCTGTTTCTTGCCCTTGCCGCTGCCGCGCCTACCCTGACACAGCGCGCTTGGGCGGCGGGCTGGGCCGCTATCGAGGCGGAGGCCCGCGGCCAGACCGTTTATTTCAACGCCTGGGCCGGATCGCAGATAATCAACACTTATGTCGCCTGGGCCGGCGAGCGGCTCTTACAGAATTTTGGCGTCAGGCTGGAGCATGTGAAGATCGCCGATGCTGCCGAAGTGGTGCGCCGGGTGCGCGATGAGGTGAAGGCGGGCAAGCAGAAGGGTTCCGTCGATCTGGTGTGGATCAACGGCGAGAATTTCCGGGCCATGAAGGCGGACGGGCTTCTCTTCGGCCCCCTCACCGACGCGCTCCCCAACTACCGCTACGTGGACATTGATGGGAAACCCACCACGCTCATTGATTTCGCGGAAGGAGTCGAAGGTCTCGAA
>JACMJT010000388.1 GCA_014380505.1 Hyphomicrobiales bacterium
ACTGGACGCGCCTGACCTGGGCCTTTGCCGCGGCATCGGGATCGGGCTCCACGGTGCCGGTGAACAGCGATGCCTCGGCGATCTGGCGCGTATAGCGAATATGCTCGGCAAGTCTGTTGGAGGGTTCACCCGTCCTCTCAAGCCCCATGGCCTGCTGATAGGCTTCTATCGCCTGGCGTGTTTTTTTGCCCACAACGCCATCGACGCTGCCCTTGTAATAGCCGCTGGCCAGAAGCTGGCGTTGGACCTCTTCGACGGCAGGGTCATATTTCAGCTCGATGATCTTTCCCGTTGCGGCGCCGGCATCGACGTCAAGGCGGGTTGTGGCAAAGCCTAGGGGGCGGCCCGCGCGGTCCTGGGCGAAAAGCGAATTGTAAAGAATGGCAAGGCCGATGATGGCCATGGCCGCCACCGCCAGGACTGAAGCAGGCCGAATTCCCGGGCCTTCATCGTCAAGCACGTCGCGCATTCCCAACACCCAAACTCACAAAGCCACGCCGGAGCGGGCCAAATTGCAGCACGCCGAGTTAACGCTACCTTTCAATCATCAAGCACAGCTCGCATCCAAGTTAAAGCCTCCTTTCATACCCCTCAATCGTGGTTAATGCCGGATTACGCGGAAGCCTCAAATTCGATGCAAATTGTATTCAAAGTCCGCGTCCGGGTTTTATCGGAACGAAACAGGTTTTCAATAAAAAGAGCGGCAGGATGAAAAGGTGCGGGGATGCGTATCTTTAGAACATTGCTGCTGTTGACGGGGGTTGCGGTCTTGATGCCGTCGCCGCCCGATGATCCCATACAGGTTGAGCAAGTGGGACGGCACGTTTCCACGCCCGGCCTGATCGGCAGCGCCACCATGGCTTTCTCCGATGCCGCATCTTTCTGCAGCAGGCAGCCGCAGGTGTGCCAAACCGCCGGTTACGTGGCGGACAAACTGCAAGCCAAGGCCAAGTACAGCGTGCGGCTGATCTATGAGTGGGCCTCCGAGTCGACAGCCGAGCCGGAGATCCAGCCGTTCGATACTCAAGCTCATGCCGATCCGATCAGGACCGGATCGACGGCGGTGGCCGAAGCTGCCCTCCGCACCGGCCAATCGAGCCTCAGGATCGAGGATTTGATCCCGCCCTGGCGGGGACAGGCATCACCCAAGAAAAGTTGAGATCGCCGCCACCAACCCCTATGTGTGGTTGGCATGCAGCTCGAAACTCTCAAATCGGATTTCGAACTTCTCGACGATTGGGAAGACCGCTATCGCCATGTGATCGAGCTTGGCAAGGAATTGCCGCCCCTCGACGAGGCGGCGCGAACCAGCGCCAATAAGGTGAGAGGCTGCGCCAGCCAGGTCTGGCTTGTGCCGCATGTTTCGGGGCCTCCCTCCGATCCGGTGATGACCTTTTCCGGCGACAGCGACGCGCTGATCGTCAAGGGTCTCGTGGCCATCGCCTTCATGATCTACTCAGGCCGCCGCGCCCGGGACATCGTGGCGACCGACGCCGCGGCGATCTTGCGCGAATTGGGTCTCAACGATCATCTGACGCCGCAACGCTCCAACGGCTTCGCCGCGTTGATCGAGCGCATCAAGGCAGAGGCGCGGGCAGTCCTTCAGGAGTCTTCGGCCACGGGAATTGCGGGGCGATAATCGCCCAGCGCCCAGTGGCCGAATCCGGAATTGCGGCGGCGCCGGCTTTCAGGCCGGATATATCCATAGTGGCGCGCCAGCGCCGTGAGCGCCAGGCCGAGGACAGCTTTGCCGCTGCGCTGGGGCAGATCGAGGCTGCGTTCGGCCTGTTCAATCCCCGCCGCAAGGCAGCAGACCTGGACCAGAATGCTGGCGAGCTCCGGGCCTGCTTCATCAAGGGCATCATTCAGATTCTGGCGCGCGGTCAATGCGGCGTCGGTGAGGTGGGCGCCGCCAGTGCCGCCGCTCCGGCCTGCCGTTGCCGGCAAATCCCACGCGGCGGTCACCCGGCGCTCGAGACAGGAGCGTTCATAGTCGCTGCGCAATCTTTCACCCGCCATGAACTGTTCCGCTGAAATAAGCGGCCGCCCCGCCTTGTCCTTGCGCGACCGGAGCCAGGCAAGAGGACTTTCCGCATCATTGATTTCGGGGTGCCTGCTTTCCTCCAGCGGGCGCTCCGGGCGATGGTCGGTGAACCGCCCGCTCTTTTCCAATTTGACTTTGAGAGGCTCAAGTCCGCCAGCCGGCCTCGGCACAAGGTGGCCCTTGTCACGCAGAATTTTGACCAGGGCTCGCCCCACGCGGTCCACCGGGCGGGCATAGTCATTTCTCTTGCTGTAAAGGCACCATTCCGGGCCGGTTTGGAGAAGATACCCATGTGATTGGATGAGGCGCTGCAACAGTTCCTTGCAGTGTTGATCGGCTGGATGGTCCGGGTGTTCAAGCATGACGCAACTCCTTGAGGCTTGCGGAGATGTAGCAAACTTTTCACAAGGAATCAATACCTGATTGAAAGTTTTTATTCCAAAACTTCCTCAACCACCATTTCGTCATCCCGGCGAAAGCCGGGACCATTTCTCCGCCTAACAGATCTACAATAGTTGAAACTCGAACGCGTTGAACCGTGGATCCCGGCTTTCGCCGGGATGACGGAAAATAGAATAAGGCTCAATAGTTCTGTAGGAATCACGCCGAGACTTGCGGCAGCAGCGCTTCGTCTTCGGTGGCGGATTGGAAATGATCGAGGCACAGGATCATGCCGACGCCGGCGCAGCCTGTGCGGCAGAGTGGGAGCTTCAGCCAGTATTGGACGAGGTGTTCCTTGTTGACACGGGGGCCACGGACAACGCCCTGGGTGGGCTTGCCCTCTTCGATGGTGCGCCGGTAGGCCTGCATCCAGTAATCGCGCTTGTCGCCGAAATCGAGATCGCCGATGCCAAGCCCGGTGATCTCCCGGTCGTAGACATCGCGGAGCCTTGTTCCCGCCAGCCTGATCCGGCAACCGCCATCGCCGGGATCGACATCGATCAGGCTGATGTTGGGGAGTAGGCGCGGAATATGGGCGGGATGAACGTCGCTCCGGTCCGGCATGGGCCGGCCGCACGCCTTCTCGATCCAGTAATCGTACAGCTGGCGCTGTTCAGGCACCACGAGCTGTGCCCGGAATGCAATATTGATCGATGCCGTTATCACCGCCGCCCCGCAGTCCCCGCGAATCAATCGCCTTCGATTCGCCTGACTGTTATGAATCGGCGTTAACCGATCCGCAAGAGTCCACAACGGGAACGATTCCAGCTACGCGGTTTTGCGGCGCTGGCCCAGGCCCATGCGCTTGGCCAGGTTGGAGCGCGCCTCGGCATAGTTGGGCGCCACCATGGGCTAGCTGGCGGGCAGATTCCATTTCTCGCGATACTGGTCGGGCGATAAATCGTAGTGGGTGCGCAGATGGCGCTTCAATGACTTGAACTTCTTCCCGTCTTCCAGGCAGATGAGATGATCGGACGTAATGGATTTCCGGATATTGACCGCGGGGCGAAGTTCATCGGCCTCTTCCTTGGGAAGATCGCCGCCCAGGGCTGCTTGCAAGGAGCGGTACACCTCGCCGATGAGTTTGGGCAATTCTCCCTGCGGAACCGGATTGTTGCCAACGTAAGCCGCGACAATCTCAGCCGCGAGTTCAATCAGTTTGCTTTTGTTATCCACGGCCGTCCCCCAACGTGATTCTATCAAGTGGGTAAAACGGCCAGCAAGTCAATCGCCTGTCAATCGGGCGGAAATTCAGTGCTGTGGCGCGTAAGGGCCGGATTTTTGTACAAACCAGTCCCAATAGGTCAGCAGAATACGGGCTTTGTTGAAGGATAGAGTGTCGAATATACTTTCAAGTTCGGCGATATTTCTATCCGGACGCAGAATCTGGCAGTCCGAATGCTTGAAACGCTCCATGGAGCCTGCGAATTTGCCCCTCGGGTAGCCGAGAGCTTTGAGAATGACGGAGACCGGCTCGCCGTGGGGATCGGCCAGAATGCGCAGGGCCGTGTCCTGGCAAACACCACCGATATCGGCAAGCGTCTGGGCCGCCTCGTCGATCTTGCCTTCCGCCGCTTTGTCGATGACGGACTCGAGCAATTCCTTCGCCGGAAATTTGGTTTCGCCGCCGTCCTGGGCGCCCAGCGTGATCTTGAGAATCTTGCTGAGCGTCTCGGAGTCCGTGAGAAACCGCGAAAAGATGTAGCGGCGGAGTTCCTGGGGCACAAACCAGAAGAGTTCGAAGGCGACGGGCGCCGGCAAATCGGCGCGGGTGGCCAAGGGCGCCAGCAAGGAATGATGCAGGCTGGCGTGCTCGGCCAGAATATGGAAGGCGTCATGGGAAAAGCTGGCGCCGGGATTGCGGATCAGGGTGAGAAGTGTTGAGGGATCGCCGATGGCGATCAGATGATCGGCGAGAACCGGAGACAGGATACGGCGGCGCGCGATCATGCGGCGCTTGGTCGAATCCCCTTCCGTCGCAGCCACCATCAGGTCCTGGTCGGTAATGTGCATGCAGCGTTCAAGCAGCGGCGCCACCACTTCGGCGCGGGGATCGCGGATCAGCTTGGCCACGAGAAGCGACGGCGGCGTTTCCATGATGGCCACGCGCTCGCACACCATGATGAGCTGCTTCATGGGAACGCGCGGAATCATGCGGAGCAGCGTATCGGCGGCAAGCGCCCGCTCCTGGGGGAGGCCCGAGGCCGCGCCCGCCGACATCATGTCCAGAAGCGAGAGAGCCAGTTCTCCCGAGTCCGGGTCTGCTTCCAGTATTTCGACTGGCTTGGGCGCAATACGGATTGCATCCTTTACCGTCTTCGAGAAGGGATCGGGGGTTTCGGGCTGCTTGAGCAGCAGAGTGGACGGCCCGAGCTTATCGGCAAGTGTGCCCGGCAGATCCTCCTCTTCCACCACCATGGTGGGCGCAGCGATGGTGGACACCGCCATCGGGCCTGGTTCCAGCGCAGCGGCGACCTCAGCCGGAATTTCGACCGTGCCCTCTCCGCTTTCAATGAGCACTGCGATCTCGCGCAGGAAGGCGGCGCGCTCGGCTTCCGTTGGTTTTGCGTAGTTGGACTCGGTCACCGTCTGCAGCATGGCATCGACAACGCGCTCTGCCATGGGCGGGTACGATTTTGCCTGA
>JACMJT010000389.1 GCA_014380505.1 Hyphomicrobiales bacterium
AATTTGGTCCGCACCGCCCTGGTGACCGATATCGAGGTGGTTGAAGAATATCCCGAACGCTATGCCGTTGCCGCGGCACGCCAGCATCGCTGGGTGCGCGGCGACTGGCAGTTGTTGCCGTGGATTGCGGGGACTGGTCCCGCGGGAACATCCGGCACGGCTGCATCGCCGCCGCTTGGCCTATGGAAGATGATCGACAACCTGCGGCGCTCGCTGACGCCGATCTTTTCACTCATTGCGCTGATGGCTGGCTGGCTATGGTTGCCGGGGCCACTGGCCGCGGCGTGGACCGCATTCATTATCTTCGCAATCTTCATTCCGGCGATCTTGCCGGTGTTCTCAGGCTCGAGCTTGCAGCGTGTACCGATTACCACGGCGAGCCAGCTCCGGATGATGGCAAGCGATGTGGCGCAGGCGCTGGTGATGACCGCCGCGAATTTGACCTTTCTGGGCCACCAGGCGGGCCTCATGGCCGATGCGATCGCGCGGACGCTTTATCGCCTGTTTGTAAGCCGCCGCAATCTGCTCGAATGGACGACCGCCGCTCAGGTGCAGTCGAGTTCCCGGCCAGGGCTCATCGGCACCTATCATCTCATGGCGTGGAGCATCGCGGCGGGATTGCTGGCTTTTGCAATTGCCGCGTGGCGAGGCGACGGTCCAGCCTTCTCCGCCTTGCCCTTCGCATTAGCATGGCTCGTGGCGCCGGCAATCGCCTGGTGGATCAGCAAGCCCGATATTCCCGCCGATGAACTGGCCGCTTCTCCAGAGGACCGGCTGGCGCTCCGCGTCGTGGCGCGCCGGACCTGGACCTATTTCGAGACCTTCGTAACCACCGGCGATAACATGCTGCCGCCGGACAATTTCCAGGAAGATCCGAAACCCGTCACCGCGCACAGGACGTCGCCCACCAACATCGGCCTCTATCTGTTGTCCACCGCCAGCGCCCGCGAATTCGGCTGGCTTGGCCTGGAGGATGCGATTGCAAGGATCGAGGCGACGCTCGGCACCATGCACAAGATGGAAAAATTCCGCGGCCATCTGTACAACTGGTATGACACGGAAACACTTCGCCCGCTGGAACCGCGATATGTTTCGACAGTCGACAGCGGCAATCTTGCCGGTCACCTCATGGCGCTTGCCAATATCTGCAGCTACTGGCTGCTGCAGCCTGCAACGGGCGTGCAATACCTTGATGGGATCGGCGATGCCGCTGAAATCCTGCGCGAGGAAATTGCCGTTCTGGTGTTGGGGAAGCGCAGCCACAAGCAGGCTGGCGCCCATGTCAACCAGCAGCTGACGGCCTTTCGGCGCGCCATCGAGGGGGCGCGGAAAGCGCCGGAACTTCTCCCTGTCCGCCTCATCGATCTGGCGGTGCAAGCCAACGCCATTCAGGAATCGGTTGTGCGCCTGGCAGCCACGCTTGATGCTTCCGCGGCCGATGAGGCATTGCGCTGGGCCAGCGTCCTCCGCGATGTTGTGGAAAGCCAGTTCAAGCATTCCGCGCTCGAGCCCGGCGCCGTCCAATCTATCCAGAAGCGGCTTGAGGCGATCGCCGCCGATGCCCGCATGCTGGCGCTGGCAATGGAGTTCGGCTTCCTGTTCGATACGCAACGCAATCTTCTGGCCATCGGTTACCGCGCCGCTGAAGCGGCACTCGACGAGAACTGCTATGACATGCTCGCCTCCGAGGCAGCGCTCGCCAGCTTTTTTGCAATCGCTAAGGGCGACCTCCGCGCCCGCCACTGGTTCAGGCTGGCGCGCCCGGTAACAGCGCTCAACGGCGGTGTCGCCCTCATCTCGTGGTCGGGCTCGATGTTCGAATATCTGATGCCGGCACTGGTGCTGCGAGCACCGGCGGGCGGCCTGATCGAACAGACAGCCCGCCTGATCGTCAGGCGGCAAATCGAATATGGAAACACCGCCGGTGTGCCCTGGGGCATTTCTGAATCGGCGTTCAGCGCGCGCGATGTAAATTTCACCTACCAGTATTCGAACTTCGGCGTGCCAGGCCTCGGCCTCAAACGGGGCCTATCCGACAATCTGGTGATCGCACCCTATGCCACGGGCCTTGCTGCCATGGTGGCGCCCCGGGCTGCTGCCGCAAATTTCGCGGCCTTGGCTGGGGCAGGGGGGTGGGGACGCCACGGTTTCTATGAAGCGCTCGATTTCACGCGAGCGCGGCTGCGCAACGATGAAACTGTTGCCGTGGTCAAATCCTATTTCGCCCACCATCAGGGCATGACGATTGCTGCCATTCTCAACGCCGTTCAGAACGGCTTCATACGGACACAGTTTCATGGCGAGCCCATGGTGCGGGCCACGGAATTGCTCCTGCAAGAACGGGCGCCGCGCCAGGTGCCAGTGACGCTCACAAGTGCCGCATCCGAGAGTCCGGCGGATATGACGCTCGATCTTGAGGCCTCCCGCCCCCGCCACGCGGATCCCCGTCAAGTCCTGCCGCCCGCCACCCATCTTCTGTCCAACGGCCAGTACGCCGTGATGCTCACCGCCGCTGGAACCGGTTACAGCACGTGGAACGGCCTTGCGATCAATCGCTGGCGCGAGGATGCAGTTTGCGGCAACTGGGGCACCCTGGTTTTCCTGAGGGATGTGGCCGGAGGTTCTCCTCCGTGGACGGCGGGCTATATGCCGCCCTTTGCCGAACCCTCCTCCTACGATGCCCAGTTCAGCGAAGAGAAGGCGGAAATTCACCGCAGGGATGGCGGCTTTGCCACGACTCTCGAATGCCTGGTTTCAACCGAAGATAATGCCGAGGCGCGCCGCGTCAGTGTCGTCAATTCGGGAATCATCGCACGCACCGTCGAGGTCACCACCTATATGGAATTGGTGTTGGCGCCTGCCGCGACCGACGATGCCCATCCGGTATTCAACAAGCTGTTCGTCGAAACGGAATATATCGAAGAGCTGGGA
>JACMJT010000047.1 GCA_014380505.1 Hyphomicrobiales bacterium
AGGAAATTGAAGGCCTGGCCGGTAGTGTTCGGATCCGGATAGAAGGAGATCAGCTTGAGCGCGACGGGGTTGAATCGGCTGCTCGGGATGGCGTTGTTGGGAAACGGCGCCCCGGTTGTCGGATCGTTGATAGTGGTAGCGAAGCGGCCGGCCTTCTGTTCAAGTGTGGGCACCAGTCCGCTGAGGGATTGGAACTGCCGGCGGCGCTCTCCGGACGCGGCAAACAGGAACCACAGTTTGTCCTTGCCGTTGACAATTTTGGGCAGCACCACAGGCCCACTCACCATGCCGCCGAAGAGGTGGTTCTTGAATGAGGGGAGCTTAGCGGGGTCAAAAAAGTTACGCGCGTTCAAGGCGTCGTTGCGATGAAAGTAGAAGCCGGTACCATGCATCGCGTTTGTTCCGCTCTTCGTCACGGTGCTGATCTGTCCGCCGGGCTTGACTCCGAATTCGGCACCATAGAGGGCGGTCTTCACTTCCACTTCCTGCAGCGCGTCGAGATTGGGGAAGAACGTGGTGCCGCCGTTACCCTGGCTCACCATGCCTCCATCGACGTAAACAACGTTGTCGCTGCGACGTTGTCCGGAGACATTGTAGCCGGTTTGGTCAAGTCCTCCGCCGCCCACCGAACCGCGACTGGGCGCCGCACCGGGCACCATGCTGACGAATGCCATGAAGTCGCGGCCGCGTACCGGCAGGCCGATGACGGTCTTATTGTCCACCACCTGGCCGAGTTCGGCGGACTCCGTCTTCATCACCGGCACCTCAGCAGTGACAGAGACTGACTCCGTAACGTCACCGACGTTCAGAGAGAAGTCAACGCGCAGCGTTTGGCCGATTTCAGCTTGCACCTGACTGCGAATCGCCGTCTTGAAGCCGGGACTCGAGACCCGGATCTCGTAAAGGTCGGCAGCGACGTTCACGATTGTGTAGTCCCCGCTGTCGGTGGTTGAGGCTTCGAAGATCTGATTGGTGGAGAGTCGCGTTACCTTTACCGCCGCTCCGGTAATGGAAGCTCCGGCGGGATCTTGTACCCGGCCTACTATCGACGCCCGATCGATCTGAGCAAACGAGCCCACCGGGCTGAGAAGGAGAAGTAGAAAAAGAGTGAGTGCAACCCTGGTCATTGGTATCACCTCATGTCACGAAAACGGTGCGACGGGGACCACGTTGTGTTGCAGGCAGTCTGGCATAGGTTCACGCGACATGTCAATAGCAAATTGATAGTTTCAATACAGGCACGATCTCGGTACAATAGCGAGCCATGGATTCCAGCTTGAAGTGGCGCGTAGTAGCGATGCTCTTCTTAGTGGGAGGGCTGAATTACGTTGATCGAACCTCGATTGCAGCTGTGTTCCCGCTGCTCAAGGCGGACCTGCACGCATCAGACTTGCAGTTGGGCGCGATTGGTTCTGTCTTTTTATGGAGCTACGCAATTGGAGCGCCCTTCGCCGGCTTGTTGGCCGATCGGGTTTCGCGCAGCCGTTTGATTGTCGTCAGTTTAGCCGCCTGGAGCGTGATCACCACCCTGTGCGGCCTGGTGACGGATATTCAGCAACTGCTGGTGCTGCGCTTTCTGCTGGGCTTCGCCGAATGCATCTACGTGCCGGCGGCCATTCCGCTGCTTGCCGATCATCATGGTCCGGACACGCGCGGCACTGCAATGGGCATTCATCTTGCGGGTTTGAACCTCGCTGTAGTGGCGGGCGGTACCTTGTCC
>JACMJT010000390.1 GCA_014380505.1 Hyphomicrobiales bacterium
CCCGATAGTCGAAGATAGCTCAGTAGTTGGGCTTCGTGAACGGGAAGAATATGTTCGCTCGACTTGACTTCAACGATCAGAAGTCCGTTGACCATGATGTCCAGTCGAAGCTTGTTCTCAAGTCTCCGGCTCTTGTAGGAAACCTCGACTTCGGCCTGTCGGACAACTTCAAAACCTCTTTCTTCGAGTTCAATGACCAGGGCTTCCTCATAGATAAACTCCAGCAAGCCCGGCCCCAGCACCCTATGCACCTCGATCGCGGCCCCGATCACCTCATGAGATAGCTCATTCTCATCCACATTTTCCCCTTGCCGACACCACTCCTGGCCGCACGGAGAGCGTCTTCCATTTTACTTTCCGCTCTCCTTTGCGACCTTTGCGTCCTTTGCGCCTTTGCGTTGAGATTGAGGCCTTAGGCTCATGCGGCCTTGGATTGGTTGATCGCCCGCCAGACTTTCTCCGGGGTGGCGGGCATTTCGATCTGTTTCACGCCCAGGGGGCGAAGGGCGTCGATCACAGCGTTCATGACTGTCGGCGTGCCGCCGACGGTGCCGAGTTCGCCGACGCCTTTGGCGCCGAGCGGATTGATCTTGCAGGGCGTGGTTTCGTCGGTGAAGGTATTGAAGTTGGGCAGGTCGTCCGCGCGGGGAAGGCAGTAATCCAGCAGCGAACCGGTGACGAGCTGGCCGCTTTCGGGATCGTAGTGGGCGTTTTCCAGCAAGGCCTGGCCCACCGCCTGCGCGATGCCGCCATGCACCTGGCCGGCGACGATCATGGGGTTGATCACGCGGCCGACGTCGTCGACCGTCGTGTAGCGCACGATCTGGGTGACGCCGGTGTCGGGGTCGATTTCCACTTCGCACACATGGCAGCTGTTCGGCCAGGACGGTCCGTCCACTTTCTGCAGTGTGGTGATGGCAATGCGCTTTTCCGGCTGCTTGGCGGCGAGGTCGAACAAGCCGATGTTCAGGTCGGTACCGGCCACCTTGAATACGCCGTCGCGATACTCGATGTCCTGTCCCGCGGCCTCGAGGGCGTCGGCGGCGAGTTGCCGGCCTTTCTCGATGGTTTCCTTTGAAGCCGTGAGCATTGCGGAGCCACCGATGTACAGCGAGCGGCTGCCCATGCTGCCGACGCCCTGGCCGATGTCGCTGTCGCCCTGGACGATGACAATGCGGTCCGGATCGACATCGAGCGTTTCGGAGATGATCTGCACGTAACTGGTTTCGATGCCCTGGCCCATCGCCTGCATCGCGGTATAGACCAGCACCCGCCCATCGGCCTCGATATGCAGGTTCACCGTTTCCTCATGCACCACGCCCGTCCATTCCAGGAACGTCGACAGGGCATGACCGCGCAATTTGCCGCGCTTCTTCGATTCATCGCGCCGCGCGGGATAGCCCTTCCAGTCCGCGGCTTCGAGGATGCGGTCGAGCATGTGCGGGAAGTTGCCGCTGTCGAATTTCTCGCCCATCGGCGTCTTGTAGGGCATTTGCGAGGGCTGGATGAAATTGCGCCGGCGCAGTTCCGCGGGATCCATTTTCATTTCCGCGGCGGCCTGGTCCATCAGGCGTTCGACCAGGTAAATGGCTTCCGGCCTCCCCGCGCCGC
>JACMJT010000391.1 GCA_014380505.1 Hyphomicrobiales bacterium
CGGCAACGCTGTCATCGGCGCGCGCGTTGAATCGGATCATGGAAGCGGGTGCCCACACAAGGCGGACGGGATGAAATGGTCCATTCTTACGGCATCCCTGATGGTTCTGCTTTTGGCTGGTGTCGCCTTGTTTCCCACATTCGAGCGTCGTTTGCCGCCCAACAGCCTGCCGTGGCGGCCAGTCGCGCTGGATGCGCCGCCCGGTTGGCTGGCGCATTGGCAGATGCATCAATTGAAAAGCGATGGCAATCGTTGCAGGGCGGCGCTGGTGGGCGCCAGGATCGCTTTTTCACCCATGGCGGATCAGCGCATCGGTAGTGCCTGCGGCTATACGGATGTGGTGCGCCTGGACCATCCGCCGGTATCTCTCGGCAACAAGCCTCCCGCCACCTGCGCCTTGGCGGCGGCGTTGGTTTGGTATCAGGGCCTGCTGCAGCAAGCGGCCTCCGCGCACATGCAGAGTGACTTGGAGCGGATCGACCATGTCGGTGTCTTCGCCTGCCGCAACGTAAACAATGACAAGAACGGTTCGCGCAGCCAGCACGCCGTCGCCAACGCGATCGACGTTACAAGCTTTCATTTCGCCGACGGCCGGGTGGCAAACGTTACCCGCGACTATGGCAAGCCGACGCCGCAGGGGCGTTTTCTTGCCGCCGCCCATGACGCCGCCTGTACGGTATTCAATGGCGTGCTTGGCCCGGACTATAACCGCTTGCACGCCACCCATTTTCACCTCGACATGGGTCCCTATGGGATTTGCCGCTAGGGCTTGGCCCACTCGCATTGCTTCAAGTTATGTCGTTGGGCACGGGTGCCGGCTGTGGCTTTGCCTGTCACACCAAGGTGACGGCGAAGGATTATGCTTTCAAGCTGTTCCCGAAGATAAGTCCTAGAAAGGCTGCTCGCCCCGGTAGTTTCCGGCCTCGGCATAGCGGCAGACAAGGATGTCTTCTCTTGCGCTGGTAGTTTGCGCGCAACCCACCTGCGTGGTCGCGCGCCAGACCACCTGGGTATAATGGCCGATGTCTTCCACCTTGCCGGTGATGCTGTTGTCCGGGAACAATCCTGCCCGGAAGAAGCGCTTTTCGCGGATCCATGCATCGACCATGGCTTCCGGGGCGAAATAGCCTTTGGTGCCGGCCCACAGATTTTCTCCTTCCGGGGCGGCGCGGTTTTCCGGGGCATGTTCAAACCGGCCGGTTGACGCCAGATGATCGGCCCATTGCTGCGCCGACTGCGCGAGCGTGGGATTCCAGCTCAAGGGTTCAAGGCCGATATCCAGACGTTCCCGGTTGTGCGCGGCGAGAATGCGCTGATCGAAACTCAACGGCGGCATCGTGCCCATGACAAAGGGCGCGATGAGAACAACCGCGCAAGCCTTTATCCGCACCTTCCAGCGGGCGGTCGTCATGGGAAGAAGAGCTTCTGCATTGTGGCAGAAGTCTTTCCCTCTCGGGGTTTAGATGACGTGGAGAGATGTGGTTAGAGGATGTCCAACGACATCGTTATAATTTTATCGAAGCGCCAGAAGAGCTGTGTTTCATGCTTTTTTTGGCGTCAGGTTCCGCTGGAATGATGACAACCGGATCGCCTTTTTTTGTGGCGCCAAAAATCAGCCGGGCAAAATCCAACGGAACTCCAATGCAGCCATGGGTGGCCAAGCCTTCGCGCACATTGCTGCCGTGAATTGCCACTCCGTCGGTAGTCAAACGAAGCATATAGGGCATCGGTGCGTCATAGGTCCGCGAGTAATAGTGCTGGTTCTTTTCCAGAATGGTGAAGGCGCCGCTGGGCGTGGATTTGTTGTCGGTGCCGTAAAGAATGACGGCGGAGCCGATCTCGTGACCGCCGCGAAAGACCGATAGCAGCTGCCTGGCCAGATCGATGCGCACCCATACCGGGCCTTTGGGTATGCGCTCCTCGTTCCAGACAAAGTCGCCGAAGTGCATGGGCTTGGTGATGTTGAGGACGCTGCGCACGACCTCCGACCGGC
>JACMJT010000392.1 GCA_014380505.1 Hyphomicrobiales bacterium
ATCACCCGGCGGCCCATATCCTCCGACTTGAGCACCGCCATCTGGCTTGCGACAATGCGGTCGTCGACGTTGGGTACCGTCTGGTTTTCGAGGATCTGCATCCGGTCGAAGCGGGTTTCGAGATTGTCGATGAGGAGTTGCGCTTCGGATGAATACATTGGATCAAGGAAATGGGCGGCGGCGAGCCCGCCGAGGAATGCGCAAAAACCGAAAAAAAGAATCATGAACTTGCGGCCCGCTACGCCCCGCAAAACCTCGCGGACGCCAATCGCCGATGTCATCGGGGCGGCATTCTTATCTGGCGATGCGTTCCTGGGTCTGTACCGCAAAGTCCGCTCTTAAAACAGCTTCGGGCATCAAAATGGCTTGGTTATGGTAACAATCGCTTACTTTATTAAGTTAACAATCCCTTAAGAGCAGACCCTGGGGCTTAAGGGATTGCTAATCGTGACGGCATATCGTTGAGGTGTCCGATGTCATCATCGGCACGAACCTGTGGTTTGTCCTGCGTATGCGTTTTCTCTTTCTCCTTCTAGCAATGCTGTCGTTGGCGGGCTGCTCCCGGAGCTGGGAGGAGCAGCAGCCGTCGTCGCCGCCGGGCGGCACCGGCGTCATGGTGGACGGCACGCTGGCCGAGGGCGGCGATGCCGTTTCGAGTGTTTCCGAGCTTCCAGTCCGCGACACCCATGGCACCACCGATCCCTATGGAACCCAGGGCAAGGCCGCCGCCTATGAATATGGCACCGGCTACCGGGTGGGCGCTGGCGATCGCCTGACAATTCGCGTGGCCGGCGAAGCCGATATCACCGCCGACTATCTCGTCGATGGATCGGGCAACATCTCCATGCCTTTTATCCAGACGGTTCAGGTTGCCGGCATGACCACCCGGCAGATCGAAAACCTCGTCGCAACCCGTTTGCGCAACGGCTATTTGCGCGCTCCCCAGGTTTCGGCGCAAGTCACCACGCTGCGGCCCTTCTACATATTGGGCGAGGTCACCACATCGGGAAGCTTCGCCTATCAGCCGGGCATCACCGTGCAGAACGCCATCGCCATCGCCGGCGGCTATAGTTCCCGCGCCGATCAGGACCGCGTTCTCATCACCCGCAAGAACGCCACGGGCACGGCGACCCACAAGGTGCCCGTCACCACGCAGATTTATCCCGGCGACATCATTTACGTGCGCGAACGCTGGTTCTGAGCGGGCCATGCGTATCCTCTGGCCGATTGCAGGAGTTACAATCGCTGCCGGTCTTTCGCTGGTGGCAGAACCGGGTCTTGGCCAGTTCCTGCCGCAATTGCAACCATCGCTGGAGATCACGCTTTCCCCTGATACGGACATAGAGATAGAGACAGAGCCCCTGCGGCGGAAGCGCCTGGCGCCAGTCGATCCATACGCGGCCGTGGGCATTGGCATGGGCGTCTTCACCTTTTACCCCTCGCTCACAGTTGCCGACGTGATCACATCGAATGTGGAGCAAGCCCCGTCTGGAGCGCAATCGGCGGCTGGAATCAGGTTGCAACCATCGCTGCGCTTCGAGAGTGACTGGGTGCGTCATTCATGGACGGGCGAGGGGAATTACGATTGGATAAGTTATCTCGATCATGAGGAGCTCACTTCCCACGAGGCCGACCTGTACAGCAAGTTCCGGCTGGACATCCGGCGCACCACGCGCGCCGAGTTCGAAGCAGGATATGATCTTGATCAAACAGGGCTCGCGGACAGCGAAATTCCGGAAACCGCCGTAGGTTTCCGCGCCGAACACATGAACAAAACGGCTGCAACCCTCATTCACGATTTCGGTCCCCTGGAGAGCCGTGTCAAAGCCGGGA
>JACMJT010000393.1 GCA_014380505.1 Hyphomicrobiales bacterium
CCTGCAAGGTGTGCAGATCGACACCGACCACTGGCGCCACTTCTATTGGCTGCTGGGCTTGATGTGGGGCCTGTTCGCGGCTTCGATGGCGTACAGGGTAAACCACCCAACTTTTTCTCATCATGCCCGCGCTTGACGCGAGCATCCTCGCAAAGATGCCCGGATCAAATCCGGGCATGATGAGAGGGTTAGGCGGATAATGGTCGGAGCGCGGGGATTCGAACCCCGGACCCCTACCCCCCCAGAGTAGTGCGCTACCGGGCTGCGCTACGCTCCGACACGGGGCAGCGTCTAGCATCCTCCACAACAAATCGGAAGCCCCGATTGTTCAGGGCGAAGCCCTGAGCAAAGCCACGATATCGCCGCGTCGTCCCGTATGGCGCTGGGCCTGAAAGGCAAGCAGCGCGGCCCATATTGCATCGGCGATAATCACGGCAATGGCCATCCCCATCACGCCATAGCGGGGGGTGAGTATCGAAGCCGCCAGCACCAGCGCTGACACCGCGAACAGGCATGAGCTCGCGGTCTTCGACTGGTGGCCATCGATCGAGAGGAGATGCTGGTTCATGCCGCTCGCCGCGCGGAAGCCCTGGCTCACCATGAACAGAACGAGCGGCCAATATCCCACCTCATATTGGCTTCCGAATATTCTCAGCACGAGATGGCCGGCCACAACAGCGCCGCCGATGCAGGCAGCCATGGCGGCAAGAGCCACGGCATTGATCCGTAGCAGGAGGGACTGGACTTCGCTGCGATTGCCGCGGGTAAGAGCCGCCGCGAGATCGGGCAAAATGAAGTTCTGCGTCGCTTGCGTGATGAAGCCCACGAGTGCCGCGAGCCTGATGCAGACGCCGAGTACGGCGACATCGTCGGGCGGCAGAAAGAAGCCGCCGATCAGGTTGACGAGATCGGCGAAGGATGTCGCAACCACGGCCACGATCACCAGTGAACCAGCGCGCCCGCGCAACAGCGGCGCCAGATTGCGGCGAACGGTGCGAAACGGCGGCGGAATTGCCCCTTGCCTGCCCATGAGCCAGGCCTGCCCCAGCGCCACCATGCTGTTGGCAATGATGAAGGCCCATAAAACGCTTGTCACACTGAGACCAAGGCCCAACCACCACGCAAGCAGCAGATAGGCGAGCAGCAGGCCCGGCCTGTAGATGAAGTCCGGCACATAGGAGAGCGAAAAGCGCCGGAGCGAATTGGCGGTGGCGCTGTTGATGCGGATGAGAGACGAGGCGGGCGCCGAAAGGCAACCGAAGATGATCGCCGTCTTGAGCCCGGGATCGAGCGGCGTGGCCAGAACCACGATCGCCGTGAGCGCCGCTACAACCGCGATGATGACGAAGCTGTCGCGCCAGAAGGCCGCGTGAAAGGCGCGGACGAGGTTTATCCGTCCAAGGGCGTAATACCGCGGCAGGCAGGTCATGGCGAGCGGCGGATAGCCGACCGTCACCACCTGGCTCACGATGGCGGCGGCACTCATGCCCAGGAAGATCACGCCCACATCCGCCTGCGGCAGGAGGCGCGCTAGAACAATCTGACTGAGAAGGCCAAGGCCAGCCCCGCCGAAGCGGACACCAATCAGATTGACAGCAGTCAGTATCATCCGCCACAGCGACATGGAATCAGCCTTCGGAAACAGTATGCCGTGGTTCTAGAACTTTTTTGCGCAAACAGTCCAAATTCTCATCGGGCCAAATGGCCTCGCCCCGCTTGCGTGGGGAGAGGATGGGACCCACCGCGGTCACGCGTTGGGGAGGAGAGGGGGCTAACGGTCATTTCAAAGTTATCCTGCGCCGGGCATGGCCTCGAAAGTGAAGCGGCGTCGATGAACCCAAGTGCTGGATTTAATCCGTTGGCCCCTCTCCTCCCCCATCGCTGACGCGATGGGTCCCCTTCCTCTCCCCGCTGACGCGGAGCGAGGACAGCTTGAGTGCGGGGAGGATGAGTATTGGATAGGCGAGCGCCACAGCCCGCTCGCGCGTTCAGCGGGCGGCGGGATCCAGCAGTTTGCGGGCGTCGCCGAGATCGCACAGCGCCGACTTGAGCTTGTCGATGTGGCTGTCGGACAGGCGGTGGACGACCTTGACCGTCTCGCCCAGGGCGCCGCCTGGACGCGCTAAGGGGGCTTTTCCGGGAGCTGGGGCCGCGCGGGTGATTCGGGGCGCGGCCTTGGCCGTTCCCGGACTCGGCGCGCCGTCGGTTTCGCGCCGGCGCGGCATGATCTCGCCACGGCCAACACCGCAGACATAGGGCGCGCCATCTTCCTTTAGAATCTTCTGCACGCCCCGGATGGTGTAGCCCTCAGTATAGAGAAGGCCGCGGATGCCCTTGAGAAGCTCAACATCGCCGGGACGGTAATAACGCCGGCCGCCGGCGCGCTTCATCGGCTTGATCTGGCCGAAGCGGGTTTCCCAGAACCTCAGAACATGCTGGGGGACATTGAGTTCCTCGGCGGCTTCGCTGATCGTTCTAAAGGCGTCCGGGGCCTTGTCCATGGCAATCTCGCGCTGAATAAATGGGGTTACGCGTCGATCACTCGTCGCCGGGCCCAGGGTCGAGCCCGTTGATCACGTTCTTCATCACCTGGCTTGGACGGAACACCAGCACGCGGCGGGGTGTGATAGGAACTTCCTCGCCAGTTTTTGGATTGCGGCCAATGCGGCCGTTTTTCGAACGCACCATGAATGTGCCAAACGATGATAGTTTTACCGACTGGCCGTCAACGAGCGTATCCGAAATGAGGTCGAGCACGGATTTGACCAGATCGGCGGATTCGCTTCGCGACAGGCCGATCTGCCGATGCACGGCTTCACTGAGGTCGGCGCGGGTCAGCGTTTTGCCAGTCATCCTTCAGCTCCCCCTCAAATTTTTTTCGAAGCCTATGCCGCCCGCCTCACCAGGTCAATATAAAATAGCGGGAACTCAAGGGGTTAGAGAGGTTATCTCAATAGCGGACCAGAACCGCTCCCCAGGTGAAGCCGCCGCCCATGGCTTCCATCAGCACGAGATCGCCGCGCTTGATTCGCCCGTCCTTCACGGCGGCGTCGAGGGCGAGCGGAATGGAGGCGGCGGACGTGTTGCCGTGCCGGTCCA
>JACMJT010000394.1 GCA_014380505.1 Hyphomicrobiales bacterium
GGATCAGAATATTGAAAGCCGGCACGGTTGCCGCGAGTTGGCCCATGAGAGCGGGACTGAGCACGATGCCGACGATGAGAAATGTCAGGACGGCTATGACGCCGATGCGCAGGAACAGCGGCACGACGAGGCCCGCCACGCCGAGAATGATGAGAAATTCCTTATAATGCGTCAGACCTTCAGCTGCCATGCGGTTCCTGTTCTTCGCTGCCGAGTGTGTGGCATAAGACATGAAATTGGAAGACCAATGTGGAGGTGCGGTCATGGCGGATATCGCGCAAAAACGCGGCCGGGATTTGGGACTACCGTTTCCTGGATCGCCGGGTGCTCATAATTCGATTACCGATGTGGCGGGCGTCGAGGTTGGCACCGTTACGCTGATCTCCGGCGAGGGACCGCTTGTTGTAGGCCAGGGACCCGTGAGAACCGGAGTTACCGCCATACTGCCGCGTGGCCGGGCCAAGGCGGCAATCCCCTGTGCCGCCGGATATTATGCGCTCAACGGCAATGGCGAGATGACGGGTGTGGTGTGGATCGAAGAGTCGGGCGAACTGGAGACGCCGATCACCATCACCAACACGCACTCCTGCGGCGTTACCCGCGATGCGACGATCCGTTGGCTTGTGGCGCAAGGCGCGGATAGGGCGCAGGACTGGGGCTTGCCGGTGGCGGCTGAAACCTATGACGGCGAACTCAACGACATCAACGGCTTTCACGTAACCGCCGAACACGCGATCGCCGCCCTCGATGGGGCACGCGGCGGGCCAGTGGAACTTGGCAGCGCCGGCGGCGGCACCGGCATGATCTGTTATGATTTCAAGGGCGGCAATGGCTCGGCCTCGCGCAAGGTTTTCGTTGGCGGGCAAAGCTATGCGGTGGGAGTTTTCCTGCAGGCGAATTTCGGTGCGCGAGAGCAGCTTACCGTTCTAGGCGTGCCGGTGGGTCAGCACATCACCCACGATAAATTGCGTCACAAGGATGCGGGGTCGGTCATCGTCATCGTTGCGACCGACGCGCCGCTTCTTGCCCACCAGCTGAAGCGCATCGCACGGCGCGTGCCTATGGGGCTTGCCCGCACCGGCACCGTTGGCAACAACAGCTCTGGCGATATCTTCCTTGCCTTCTCAACGGCAAATGAAGCGGCCTTCGCCGGCAAGGGGCATGCACGAAACATGGAGTTCCTGTCCAACACCAGCTTGGACCAACTTTTCCAGGCAACAGTAGAGGCTGTCGAAGAAGCGGTCATCGACGCCATGGTGGTCAATCAGACGATGGTGGGCCGCGACGGCAACCGCTCCATTGCGCTGCCGCATGGGGACGTGATCGCGCTCATGCGGAAATATGGACGGATGTAGCGCCCTTCAGATGCGGTTCACCGGAACTTTCAGATAGACATTGCCGTCCGTATCGGGTTCGGGAAAATGCCCGGCGTTCATGTTGACCTGGATCGAGGGAATAATGAGCTTCGGCGCGTCGAGCGTCTTGTCGCGGGCGGTGCGCATGGCGACGAATTCTTCTTCGCCAATCCCGTCTTTCACATGGACGTTGGCGGCGCGCTCGGCGGCGATGGTGGTTTCCCAGGCAAATTGATCGCGGCCCGGCGCCTTGTAATCATGGCACAGGAACAGCCGCGTCGCGGGCGGGAGCGACAACACGCGGCGGATGGAGCGGTAGAGCTGGCGCGCGTCACCGCCGGGGAAATCGGCGCGCGCCGTCCCGAAATCGGGCATGAACAGCGTGTCGCCGATGAAAGCTGCATCGCCGATTATATAGGTGATGCAAGCCGGTGTGTGCCCCGGCGTATGCATGACGGAGCAAGGAATCGACCCCAGCATGAAAGTGTCGCCGTCCTTGAACAGCCGGTCGAACTGGCTGCCATCACGCTCAAATTCCGTGCCGGCATTGAAAATCTTGCCAAAGGTTTCCTGCAC
>JACMJT010000395.1 GCA_014380505.1 Hyphomicrobiales bacterium
AACTTGGTTCCGTCGGGAATGAAGCGGATGGGTTTCCAGAACCTCACAGCGGAATCTCCTTGGGCTTGGTTCGCAGAATCCACGTGGCCACGATGAGCCGTGTCAGCGTGAAAGCGGTGAACATGGTCGTGACGATGCCGATGGCAAGCGTGACGGCAAAGCCGCGAACCGGGCCGGACCCGATGCCGAAGAGAACGGCGGCCGCGATCAGAGTCGTGACATTGGCGTCCACAACGGTGGCGAGCGCTTCCTTGAAGCCGGTCTCCGCCGCATTGTAGGCCGTGCGCCCGTTTCGCCACTCTTCCCGGATACGTTCATAAACCAGAACATTTGAGTCAATCGCCATGCCCAGCGTCAGCACGACACCGGCGATACCGGGCAGCGTCAGCGTGAAACCGAAAAACGACATGATGCCGATGAGCATCACCAGGTTGGCAATGAGGGCAACGTTGGCGAAGATGCCGAACAGGCCGTAGGGCAGCATGATGAAAATCATGATGCCGACGAGGCCAACGGCCGAGGCGATAACACCGGCGCGGATCGAATCGGAACCAAGGCTCGGGCCTACGGTGCGCTCTTCGACGATGGTGAGCTTGGCCGGCAATGCGCCCGAACGCAGCACGATCGCCAAATCCGCCGTCTCCTCGGTGGTGAATCTGCCCGAAATCTGGCCGGAACCGCCGAGGATCGGTTCGTTGATTTCGGGCGCGCTGACGATCACATCGTCGAGGATAATGGCGAAAAGCTTGTTCACATTCTCGCTTGTCAGGCGGCCGAAGCGTTCAGCGCCCTTGGTATTGAAGCGGAAGGTGACGACCGGCTGGCTGTTCTGGTCAAAGCCCGGCCTGGCGTCGTTCAGGTCAGCACCGTCGACGGTGGCGCGGCTCGAGGTTTGAACCCACATCTGCCGCTCGGGGTTTTCCTTCATTGGAAGCGATTTGCACTCGGGCGGCGGGGTTTGCCCAGCGGCCGTAGGTTGGCTTTCGCACACCATCTGGAAGGTGAGCTTGGCGGTGCGGCCGATCACCTCCTTCACCCGGTCCGGATCCTGTACGCCCGGCAACTGCACGGCGATCCGGTCCCGGCCCTGCTGCTGGATCACGGGTTCGGCGGTGCCGAGCGCGTTGATGCGAGTTTCGATGATCTTGAGGGTCTGGGTGATGGCGCTGCCGATCTTCGCATCCACGCCGGCATCCGAGAAACTCAGGGTGAACTGCTGGTCCTGCTGGGAAAGATCGAAAAGATTGGCGGCGATACCTGTTCCAAATAAGCCGGGATCGACGGGCTGCAGCAGCTTTCCCAGTTCTTCCCTGGCGCGAGCGAGATCGGCGGGATTGGTAATGCGCACCGTAACGCCGTTGGCGCTGCGGTTAATGCCGCTGTAGCCGATCCTCGCCTCACGAAGGGCGCCCCGGATATCGCCGGTGATCTGCTGGGCGAGCCTGTTCATGATGTCGTTGCGGTCGACTTCCAGGAGCACGTTGGAACCGCCCTGCAAGTCGAGGCCAAGCGTCATGGGCCGCAGCGCCGATGTGAATGGAAATCCGGCAAGTGCGCTGTTCCACGCCGTCGGCAATATGTTGGGAAGCGCCGTAATGAGGGCCAGCAGCACGGAGCCGATGATCGCAAGAGCCTTCCAGCGGGTGAAGCGCAGCATCCGAAATTATTTCGTTCCGGCCTTGACCGGCTCGCCCTTGGCACGGACGTCGCTGATGCCGGCGCGGAGGATGCGCACCTTCACATTCTCCCCCACCTCGACTTGAAGCTCGTTGTCATCGATGATCTTCACCACCTTGCCGATGAGGCCGCCATTGGTGATCACCGTGTCGCCGCGGGCGATCTTGCCGAGAAGCGCCTGGTGCTCCTTAAGCTTGCGCTGCTGCGGGCGAATGAGCAGGAAATAAAAAACCACCATGATCATGCCGAACATCGGCAACATGGTGAATAATTCACCGAAACCCTGGGATCCCGCGGCCTGGGCATATGCTGGGGTGATGAACACGTAACCTCTCCCGATTTGAGTTGGCGGGAATATAGCGAGGGCTTGCGCCATTGCAACCCATGGATTGGCGTTGCTTTACGATCCTGGGCCCAGCGGCTAAGAGGTTCATATGAAACCACAAAACGAACGGGAACTGCTGGCGCGCATCGCTGCCGCCCTGGAGCGTCTCGCACCCCCGCCAGCGCCGCCGGCTGCCCTTGCGGCGGCGCAAGCGTTCGTGTGGAACGCCGGAGATGAAACCCTGTCGGCCGTTAGCCGCGTCAATCGCGTCGATATCTTGCTGCTCAAGGGCATCGAACTGACGCGCGACATCCTGATTGAGAACACCACCCGTTTCGCGCGCGGGTTTCCTGCCAACAACGCTCTGCTGTGGGGTGCCCGCGGCATGGGCAAATCGTCGCTGGTCAAGGCAGCGCACCATGCGGTGAACACCACCGGGGGCGGCCAGCTCAAGCTTGTTGAAATCCACCGGGAGGATATCGAGACGCTGCCCGCCCTCATGGCTTTGATCCGCAAGGCCGGAGACTTCCGCTTCATCGTCTTCTGCGACGATCTTTCCTTCGATGCGGAGGATACCTCCTACAAATCGCTGAAGGCCGCACTTGACGGCGGCATCGAGGGAAGGCCTGCCAACATGATCCTCTATGCAACCTCGAACCGGCGGCATCTGCTGCCGCGCGACATGATCGAGAACGAACGCTCAACCGCGATCAACCCTTCGGAAGCCGTGCAGGAAAAGGTTTCGCTCTCGGACCGTTTCGGATTGTGGTTGGGCTTCCACAATTGCTCGCAGGATGAATTTCTCGACATGGTGATGGGTTACGTCAATCACTTCGGATTGAAGATGGCTCCTGAGAAAATCCGCGCGGGCGCCATCGAATGGTCCGCCACCCGCGGCAGCCGCTCGGGCCGCGTCGCCTGGCAGTATGTCCAGGACCTGGCGGGGAGGCTGGGAAAGAAGATCGAGGGGTAGAGAGATACCCCCATTTGTCATCCCTGCACTTGTTGCGGGGACCCATGGAGACACTCGCGTTATCTCCTCATCATGCTGAGAAATGGGTCGCCGGAATAAATCCGGCGATGACAGATAGGGGGCGGTCCCCTACCCCAGTTCCTTTTCGATCCGCTTCCATTCCTCGGGGCTTCGCGCCACCGGCAGGTTTACGTGTTCGCGAAAGGCGTCGCGCTTTTTGATCACCTCGAACCATTCCAGCAGATGGGGAACATCGGGCATGACAGCGGCGACGCCCGCATAACGCCAGAACATCACCCCCATCACGATGTCGCCGAAGCTGAAGCGCTCGCCCGCGAACCAGTCATGCTGCGACAGGTGCTTGTCGGCGATCAGCAAGGCGGAACGCGCTTGCTTCTCCGCCTCGGTCACCGCCGCCGCGTCCTTCTGTGCAGCGGGAACGCGCGCCGCATTCCAGAAAATCGTTCCGACGGCGGGATAAAAAGTCGACTGCTGCCAGTCCATCCACTGCTCGGCCGCGGCCAGCGCCTTGGGTTCCTTGGGGCGGAGCACCCCTGCCCTGTAACGGGCCGACAAGTAGCGCACGATGGCATTCGACTCGAACATGGTCACATCGCCATCGAGGATCACCGGGATCAGACCATTGGGGTTCATGCGCAGGTAATCGGCTTCGCGGTTGCCGCCGAAACTGCCGCCCACGGTCTCGCGCTTGAACGGCAAATCGAGTTCGCCCAGGGTCCACAGGACCTTCTGCACATTGGAAGAACTGCGGCGGCCCCAGACGCGGATCATGGTCGGTCTCCTTCAATTCAACAATGGTGCGCTCGCGTAAAAAAGCAAGTGCCCGGAAATTAATCCGGGCACCAGCCTTTGCAGGGCCGTCAAAAAAAGATCAGTTGGAAGCGGTCGAGGACGACAGGAACTTGAGGGGGTCCATGGCCGTTGCACCCTTGCGCACCTCGAAGTGCAATTGCGGGCTGGAGACCGAGCCGGTCTGTCCCGCCTTGGCGATAACGTCGCCACGCTTTACCGGGTCGCCCCGTTTGACGAAGAGTTCCTTGGCATGGGCATAGGCCGTGACGTAGCCGCCATCGTGGCGGATGAGAACAAGGTTACCGTAACCCTTCAATTCGTTGCCCGCATAGGCGACAACGCCGCTTTCGGCGGCGCGCACGCTGGCACCTTCGGGAACCGCGATATTGATGCCCTCGTTCTTCAGCCCGTTGGGCTTTGCCCCGTAGGATGAGATGATCTTGCCGCGCACCGGCCAGCGCATTCCCAGCCCGGGTTCCTCGGACGCTTCGGCCACCACGGGCTTTTCAACGGCGAGATCCTCCTCCACGGCGGGGGTCTTGGAAGAAACCTCCGGTGTTTCATCGATCTCTTCCGTATCCGCGACGTCAGAATCTGCCGGCGCCTTCGTCTTGGCCGCCAAGGCAATGTTGGCACCCGAAGGTATCTTCACCTGCTCGCCGTGTTTCAGCGAGTAGTCGTGGGAGAAGCCGTTGAGATCGGCGATGGCATAGGGCGAGACGCCATACTTGCGGCCAAGCGAGAACAACGTCTCTCCGGAAGCGACATCGTGGGTGCCCCCCGCGGTCCGTTTAGTGGAAACCGTTCGCGTAGCGGGTGTTACGGCATCCGAAGCTCCGGGAATACGCAGGACCTGCCCTCTATGCACCGAATAGGGCGGTTTCAACCTGTTGGCCGCGGCCAACTCGGCAACGGTAAGATTGTTGGCTCTGGCGATTGAATAGAGGGTCATGCCCTGGCCGACCGTTACCCTGCCGGCGGTGCCACGGGCGGCCGGTTCGTCCTCTTGAGCAACCTGGGGCACTTTCGTCGCCTTGTAGGCGGGAGCGCCGTAATTGGTGTTGTTGTAGGCGTAGCCCTTACCGGTCTTGTAGGTCTTGGTACCAGCCAGCGGGCGCGAGGTGATCGTGTCGTCGTCGTTCCCTCCGGCGGCGTGCCTCTGCTGGCGCGGCACCGAGGCCGTATAGACTGGATCGGAATCGGACGGGTTTTGGGAGGAAGACTTTTCGGAAAAGCGCTCGACCGACTGGGAGCAGCCAGCCAGCATCAGGGCGGCGGCGGCGGAAATCAGAAAATGCGTTTTTGAAAAACCGCGAGCGACGCGAGGGCGATAGGTCAACATACCCGGACTCCACAAACTACTGACAGACGGCGGATAGTGGCCTGTTTAGGTTAAGGGATGGTTAGTGGCCGGAATACTTATGTTTTCCCCGAAAAATCGACGATGCAGGTCTACATCTCCCGATTGCATAATAATACGCAATTAAACTTTATCGTGCATTCTATTTGTGCCTATTCATTACCCAATTTTCAATGCGGCGGGACGTAAGGGTACTGCATGTTTGAAGTCTTCAATAACAATCCAGAGGCGCCATCGGTCCACAACGAGGCAGCCCGGGTGCAACGGCTCGGCAGTTATCTGATCGTCGGCACTAACCCGGAGCGGACCTTCGATGAGATCGCCAGCCTCGCCGCCAGCCTCCTCGGCACATCGTTTGCCTTCATCGCCGTGGCCACCGCGGAGAACCATTGGTTCAAGGCCCGTATCGGTTTTGATCTCAAGGGGATTCCACGTCTAAATGGTTTTTGCGACCACACGCTGGCGGGCGAAGGGGTGCTCTGCATCCCCGACGCGCGGCGGGATCCACGCTTTGCTGAGCATCCATTCGTGGCGGGCGAACTTAACGTGCGCTTTTTCGCGGGCGTGCCGCTTATCGATTCCGACGGCTTCAAGCTTGGTACCCTGGCTGTCCTGGATACCCAGCCGCGGGCGCCGGTCACGGGGCAGCAAGCCGCCATTCTCCAAAGCCTGGCGCGGATCACCGTCGACCGTCTCGAACTCAGGCGCCTGACGGCCGTTTTGGCGGAGTCCAAAGCCAAGGAGCAAACGGCCTTCAAGCTGGCCGAAGCCGCCCACGCGCGCCTGCGCGAAGCCATCGACGTTCTGCCCGAAGGCATCGTCTTCATGGATGCGGAGGACCGCTACATTCTGTGGAACAAGCGTTACGCGGAGCTCTTTCCCGAGATAGCGCCCCTGCTTACGCCCGGCATTACCTATGAAGCGGTGTTGCGCGCGAGTTTCGCCAGTTCTCAAAATCCCGAGGACCTCGAAGAGAGTGAAGTCGATGAATGGATCACCAAACGCATAGCCGATCACCGCGCCAAACGCGGCAGCGACGAGCAAAGATTCCGCGACGGGCGTTACATCCGCTACGATCAGCGCGAGACTTCCGACGGCGGCGCCATCTGCATCCGGGTCGACATCACCGACGTCAAGCAGCGTGAAGAATCCCTCCGCATGATGTTTGACAGCAACCCTCTGCCGATGCTGGTTGTCGATCTCGAAACCTTGGCGTTTCTCGCCGTCAATGACGCCGCTGCCGACCACTACGGATTCAGCAAGCAGCAATTCCTGACCATGACGGCACTGGATATCCGGCCGCCGGAATACCGGCAGGAATCCGCGGCGTTCATCCGGGCGGCCGAAGGCTTTTCCGCGGGCGACCGTGATTGGGTGCACTGCAAAGCCGACGGAAGCACATTCATCGCCTCCGTCTTCTCAAGGCCCCTAGTCTATCGCGGCCGCAAGGCGGCGCTGGGAGCGATCATCGACAGCACCGAGAGAAAGCGCCACGAGCAGCACATCCATCATCTGGCGCACCATGATTCGCTAACGGGCCTGCCTAACCGCATGCTGTTCCACGAACAGCTTGACGGGGCGTTGCGCCGCACGGCGGCCAGCGGCACAGGCTTTGCCCTGCTGCTGCTGGATCTCGATCATTTCAAAACGGTCAACGACACGCTCGGTCATCCCGTGGGAGACGGACTTATTATCGCGGCCAGCGAGAGGCTCAAGAAATGCGTGCGCCGCAACGATATCGTGGCGAGGCTTGGCGGAGACGAATTCGCCATTATCCAGGAATCGGCGACGGACTCCTATAACATCGACCTGCTGGCGCACCGGCTGGTGGCGGCCATGACGGAAACCTTCGAAATCAACGGCCATCGCATCAACGTTGGCGCCAGCGTCGGCATCACGCGAGCGCCCGAAGACGGCACCGACAGCGAATCCCTGCTGAAGAATTCCGATCTGGCCCTGTACCGGGCCAAAGAAGATGGCCGCGGCACATTCCGGCATTTCGAGCCGCAGATGCAACTGCATCTGCTGACCAAACGGGCTCTCGAACTCGACTTGCGCAATGCGTTGAAGAACGAAGAACTCGTGCTCTATTACCAGCCCATAGCCAACATACGAACCGGAGCCACATTGGGCTTCGAGGCGTTGCTCCGATGGCAGCACCCTGATCGAGGCCTGATTTTACCGGCGGAATTCGTGCCCATCGCCGAGGGAACGGGACTCATCGTGCCCATCGGCGCCTGGGTTCTCCAGCAGGCATGCCAAGATGCGACAGCCTGGCGGCAGCCCTTGACGGTGGCTGTCAATCTATCAGGAGACCAGTTCAAGCACGGGAGTATCATCGGCACGGTGCAACGGGCCCTTGCCAAATCCGGTCTTGAACCCTCCAGGCTCGAGCTCGAGATCACCGAAACCGTCGTGCTCGAGCATGCGAACGAACCGCTCATCGCGCTTAAGGCCTTGCGCGCGCTCGGTGCGCGCATCGCCATGGACGATTTCGGCACCGGCTACTCCAGCCTGAGCTATCTGCAGAAATATCCCTTCGACAAAATCAAGATCGACCAGTCCTTTGTGCGCGGCCTCGGCAGCGCACCGCAGAATGTCGCCATTGTTCGCGCCATTCTCGCCATCGGCCACAGCCTGAACATCCGGGTTTCGGCGGAGGGCGTCATGACCGATGAGGAACTTGCGATCCTGCGGGACCTTGGCTGTCTTGAGGGCCAAGGCTACCATTTCGGCAAACCGCTGCGGGCTGCCGCCATTTCACCCGATCTGCTGGCTTCCGGGTTGCGGAAGATTGCCGGCTAATAAATTTACCTTTGAACCGCTCAATTTTCAACGACAACCAAAGCGCCTATCACCACGCGGTTGTAAAGATCGATTACTTCCTCATTCATCATGCGGATGCAACCCGATGACACGGCCAGGCCGATGCTCCACGGCTCCGTCGTGCCGTGAATGCGAAACTCTGTATCGCCGATATAAATGGCCCGCGCGCCCAGGGGATTGTCGGGCCCACCCGGCATGAACTCAGGGATTTTCCTACCGCCAGCGGCTTCGCGCTCGATCATTTCCCGGGGTGGGCGCCAGTCGGGCCATTCGGCCTTGTGTGAAACGCGGTTGGTGCCCGACCAGGTAAACCCGTCACGGCCAACACCCACATGGTATTCCACAGCCTCGCGGCCAGACAGCACGTAATACAATTTGCGTTCGCCGGTGCGCACAATGACAGTGCCGGGCTGATAGCCCGTGGACAGGGAAACCGTCTTGTGCAGAAGAGCGTCAAGCGACGGCAGACCGAAAGAAAATGCTGATTTCGTCTGCCCGCCGCCCATGCCGCCGAATATCTGGAATGCTTGCGGGGAGGATTTCAGCTTAGCCCCGCTCGCGGGCGTCGCGATCAAATTCACGCACAGCAATGCCAGTGCCCACGCAAGATTACGCATACTTATCCATCCCAGCAACCGCGGCAGGATGGGCGAGGGCGGTTAATTCACGATTAAATCTCCGCCCCCTCCCCCGCCGCATCAAGCTTGCCGAGCAGAGCAGCAGCACTCTCGTGGAGTACCGGATGAATCCAGGATGGCGCCAGTTCGGCCAGGGGTTTCAAAACGAAGATGCGTTCGGCGATGCCGGGGTGGGGCAGAACGAGACCCGTGTCATCCTGCTGGATCAGCCCGTGATAATCGAGAAGATCGAGATCGAGGGTGCGCGGCCCCCAGCGCGGCCCACGGCGGCGGCCGGCGCTGGTTTCAATGGCGTGCAGTTTGTCCATCAGTGCCTGGGGAGGCAGATCGGTGGAAATCAGCGCCACGGCGTTGATGAAGGGTGGCTGGTCCAACTGGCCGAAGGGCGACGACACGATCAGCCGGGAGGTGCCTTCAAGCTTAACGCCATCGCGGTCGAGCTCTTGCAGAGCCCTCTCCACCGTTTGACGCGGGCTTCCCCAGGGTCCGGCCTTATTGCTGCCGAGTGCGGCCAGTATCATGATTTCACTTGAGCGCCGGTGGCGGTAAGAATAGAACGTGCCTCATTACTCTTTCCGGAGATTTTAGCGATGAACTTTTATCAGGACGAACGCGTTGCCCTGTTTATCGACGGCGCCAATCTTTACGCAACCGCCAAGACGCTGGGCTTCGACATCGACTACAAGCGGCTCCTCGGCTTTTTCCGCAAGCGGTCGCGGCTGATCCGGGCCATCTATTATACGGCTCTCCTCGACGATGCCGAATATTCGCCGATCAAGCCGCTGATCGATTGGCTCGA
>JACMJT010000006.1 GCA_014380505.1 Hyphomicrobiales bacterium
ATCGGCTTCGTGGGCGTACTGGTCATGACCGCCCCTGGATTTGGCGAGTTTGAGCCTGCCATCTTGCTGCCTCTGGCCAGCGCCTGCACCTATGCGATCGCACAGGTCCTGGCGCGCAAGCTTGGCGTTTCGGAGCGTGCCTCCGTCATGACCTTTTATCAGAACGGGGTCTATCTCTTGGGTGCGGCCCTGATCGCCCTCTTGCTCCAAGGGCTTGGGCTGACCGGTGCCACCCATCCGAGTTTCGATTTCCTGGTGCGTCCCTGGGTGGTTCCGAGCTTTACCGACTTCAGCCTGATGGCCGCCTGCGGCGTTATCGCCGCCGTCGCTTCAACACTGCTGACCCATGCCTATCGGACGGCGGAGGCTAATCTCATCACGGTGTTCGAATATACCGGCCTGATCTGGGTACCGCTGTGGGGGTTCCTGTTCTTTGCCGAGACGCCGGGACCTAGGGTGATCGCCGGCACGGTGCTGATCATAGGGGCTGGGCTGCTGGTGGCATTTAGAACGTCCCCCGCCGCCGCCGCGAGGTAGCCCGGTACGCGACAGCGGTTCTTTCGAACCCGTCATTTTATCTCTGTATGAAGGAACCGTCGTTGATCTGCCTCAGCAGGTGGTTGTAGGGCAAATCCATGTCCTTGCCGATGCTTCCGGCAAGCGAATGCACCCACCCCAACACATTCCCCACCTTCCCCTCTGTCAGCGCCTCGTCAGTGATTTCAAGGGTGATGGATTTAAGATTATAGCCAGCGCCAAAAGTTGCCGCGATATTGAGGGGATCAACCTCTTTCGCGCTTTTGGGGTCCTTAATGTCCATAAATGTGACAAATAATGGATGCTGATCAGGCGGAACATCGCGTACCTCGCGCAGGGAAGCCAGTTTTTCTGCGACCTCCAATGGAGCTTCACCAGGCAAGATAACGACAAAGGTGTTTGGGTTTTTTCCCATGAGGGCAAACAGATAGCGGCCCGAACCTAGATCGATGACTGTCGCTTCGCCTGTTTGTCTGAAATTTGCACCGCTGGCTTCCAAAGAAAACCAGTATCCGCCTTTCTCAGAGATATATTCCTTCTGAACCGATGAGCCCGCGACTTCGCCAGCCGGAGTGTCCACAACGACGGTCAGCTTGCGATGCCACTCGGTCCCGGAATCAGAACAACCCGTCATTGCGAAAGATGCGACAAGAATCAAAATGGTGGAAGAAACCCTATTCATGCGCGCACCTCAGATATCAGTTGTGCGAGCAGCAGTTCTTTCGAAACTGTCATTTTGGTTGCTCCTCACCAAATCTGGCTTGCGCCTTGCGGAAGTCTGTCAACAGTTGGCTAATTGTCTCTCGATTGAATATTGGCAGGGATTTCCAACCTGGATTTTCCATAACAGTGGCATCCCCAATCCAAGGCAGAATCTCCTGCACCACGCCGTCCGTTGCCGCCTCGTCAGTGATTTCAAGAGTGATGGATTTAAGACTATAGCCTGCGCCGAAAGTTGCGGCGAGATTGTTGGGATCAACCTCTTTCGCGCTCTTGGGATCGTTGATGTCAGTGAAGGTGACAAGAGAGGGATATTTTTGTGGTGGCACAGGTCGCGGACCCTTGACCTGGACGAACTCGTGCGCCGCATCCACATAAGTTTTCTTGTCGTCATTCGGATAGCCTTTGGGAAACTCTTCCACAAAGGTATAGAAAGGCAAGTACCATGACTCATCGGCTGTACCGAGAAGAGCAAACAGATATCGCCCCCGGCCAAGATCAACGACCGTTGCTTCCCCGTGCGTTATTCGTCCGCCAACAACATGACCAGAGCCAAGCCGTTCCGTTCCGATCAGCTTTTTGATAAAACCTTCAGACACAGCTTCTCCGGTAATTTGCGAGCCATTTGGCGTTTCAACAACAACACGCAACTTGTGCCGCCATGTTTGACTGTCATCCGAGCAGCCCGCGAGAAGCAGAGATGTTAAGGCAATTAGAAGTAAGGAAAATTACGAGGCATGTCCATCTGTTGCGGCCCAACCGGTAAAGCTTTCGTCAAGAGTCATGGCCGCATTTTTCGATTGCCAATTGCACTGATTTCGAGCTTTTATAAGTCATGACAATGTGGCGTCCAGAGTCTGCTCTCATCCGGCGGCCCGCTTACCTGTCGCTGGCCGAACAAATTGCCCGCGCCATCCATGACGGACGGCTGGAGCGGGGCTCGCGGTTGCCGACCCACCGCCGCATGGCGGACGATCTCGCGCTGTCGGTGCAGACCGTTAGCCGGGCCTATGAGGAACTGATCCGGCGGGGGCTGATTTCAGGCGAAGTGGGGCGCGGCAGCTTCGTGCAGAAACAGCGCCGCGAACCGGATCCGCCCTATCTGCCGGAGCGGCTGGGGGAAGTGATCGATCTTTCGATTCTGAAGCCCGTGTGTGAGCCCATGCACCTGGAAAAGATGAAGCAGGCACTCGGCTGGCTCGCTGAAAATCTTCCCGCAAGTTCAGCACTTTCGTTCCGGCCGAACGTGGTTTTTCCGCGTCACCGGGCCATCGGCGTCCAATGGCTTAAAACATGCGGCCTTGATGTCTCACCACAGAACATCAGCCTGACCAATGGGGCGACGGCTGGCATGACGGTGGCGCTGATGAGCGTGGCACCGCCTGGATCGATGGTTGCCACCGAAGCCATTGGCCACCACACGCTGGTGCCGCTGGCCAGCTATCTCGGTTTCACTCTCGAGGGCCTCGCCATCGATGGGGAAGGACTCATCCCCGATGTACTCGACGAGGCCTGCCGCCGCTCGCCTATCCGCGCGGTTTTCATACAGCCCTCCGTCATCAATCCGACTGCTACGTTGATGAGTGCGGCCCGGCGGGAGGCAATCGCCACCATCGCCCGCAAGCATGACATCGCGATCATCGAGAACGATGTGCTAGGGCCACTGGTCGAGAACCGGGCACCTCCGGTTGCAGCATTCGCACCCGAACGCACGCTTTATGTGACCAGTTTCACCAAGATCACGGTGCCTGGCCTGCGCATCGGTTATCTGGCAGCACCTGACCGTTATGTCGCGGCGGTGGCCAACCGGCATCTGGTTTCCAACTGGATGGCTACTCCCATGGTGGCGGAGATCGCGTCGAAATGGGTGAGCGATGGCACGGCCATGGAACTCGTCGATTGGCAGCGCAAGGCGCTTCGCCGAAGGCGTTCGATTGCCGCGGAGGTTCTTGGGAATATTTCATATCGAGTTCATGCCGACGGGTTGCACGTGTGGCTGCCGCTTCCGGGCCAGCAGACGGAAGAGAGTTTCGTTTCACAGGCGAGGCTCCGGGGCGTCGCCATCGCTGCTGGCGGATCGTTCCGGATTTCGCAAGCGCCGTGGCGGCCGGCGGTCAGGATATCGCTGGGCTCCACCACCGAAGGAGAACTCCGCGCCGGCCTTGGCGTGGTGGCGAAACTGTATCAGGGCGACCCGGAACATTTGCTGCTCGCCATCTGAATTCGCATTGTCATGATATTATTTACCGATTGACATGATTTCAGAAGGTCCGCATCATCAAGCCTCACTTGCGTGAAACGGTGAGCCTCCATGTCCGCGCCCGCCATCAAGATCGACGACATCACCAAAAGTTTCGGCGCCTTCAGGGTGCTCGACGGATTGTCGTTGCAAGTGAAGCCCGGCGAAAAACTGGCGCTGATCGGCCCCTCGGGCTCGGGCAAGACGACGATCTTGCGCATTCTTATGACGCTCGAAACAATCGACAGCGGCCACATCCAGGTCGACGGCGAACATCTCTATCACATGGAGCGCAACGGCAAGCTGCTCGCTGCCGATGAGCGGCACCTGGCGAAAATGCGCCAGAAGATCGGCATGGTGTTCCAACTCTTCAATCTGTTCCCGCACAAATCGGTGATCGATAATGTGACGCTGGCGCCCATGCTGACCAAGGGCACCAAGCGGGCCGATGCCGAGAAGCGGGCAATGGAACTGCTCCACATGGTGGGCATGGCCGACAAGGCAAAAATGATGCCGGCGCAACTCTCCGGCGGGCAGAAGCAGCGCGTCGCCATTGCCCGGGCGCTGGCGCTTTCGCCCCAGATCATGCTGTTCGACGAAGTCACTTCCGCACTCGATCCCGAGCTTGTCGAGGAAGTGCTGAACGTGATGCGCAAGCTCGCCGCCGAGACCGACATGACCATGCTGCTGGTCACCCATGAAATGGGTTTTGCCCAGGATTTTGCCGATCGCGTGCTGTTTTTCGATCGCGGCAAGATCATCGAGGAAGGCAAACCAGCCGAGATATTCAGGCATCCGAAGCAGGAGCGCACACAGGCGTTCCTGAAAAAGATCATAGCGGCCGGACATCGTGTCTGACCGCCATGGGCGCGGCGATGTCGCCGCAAATAAAAAAGGAGATGGGAGAAGTGAACATGAACAGGATTTTGGCCGGCACCGCCGGTATCGCCATCATGGCATCGTTCGGCGCAACCACGCCGGCCTATGCCGACAAGCTCGAAGACTTGAAGGCGCAAGGGTTTGCCCGCATCGCCATCGCCAACGAGCCGCCGTTCACCGCGGTGGGTGCTGACGGCAAGGTTTCGGGTGCCGCCCCCGATGTAGCGCGGGAGATTTTCAAGCGTCTTGGCGTTGCCGATGTGGCCGCCTCGATCTCGGAATATGGCGCGATGATCCCCGGCCTCCAGGCGGGACGTCACGACGCCGTCACCGCCGGCCTCTTCATGAAGCCGGAACGCTGTTCCGCGGTCGCCTATTCCGAACCGGTGCTGTGCGATGCGGAAGCCTTTCTTCTGAAGAAGGGCAATCCCAAGGGCTTCATGAGCTATGCCGATATCGCCAAGGACGAGACTGGAACGATTGGAGCACCGGGCGGTGGAACCGAAGAAAAGCTGGCGCTTGAAGCAGGCGTGCCGCGCGAGCGCGTGATCGTGGTGCCGGACGGTCAGAGCGGCCTCAAGATGCTGCAGGATGGCCGCATCGACGTTTACTCGCTGCCGGTCCTCTCGATCAACGATCTCGCCAGCAAGGCCAACGATCCGAACCTCGAAGTCGTGGCGCCGGTCGTCGGTGCTCCGGTCTATTGCGATGGCGCTGCCTTCAAGAAGGGCGACGAGGCGCTCCGCGATGCCTTTGACGTCGAGCTTGCCAAGATGAAGGAGTCGGGTGAGTTCGCCAAGATCATCGAGCCCTATGGCTTCTCGGCCGCCGCCGCGATGTCGACGAGCCGCGAGAAGCTCTGCCCGGGGTCGTAATCTCCGGCAGGCGATCTCTGTTTTCGTCACCCCGGCTTTCGCCGGGGTGACGGATGAGAGCGAAGGGGCAGTAGATGATTAACTTTATGCACGGTGTTTTCGGATAACATGATCGACTGGTCCGGCTACATAGGCTTGATCCTTGAAGGCGCGCTGGTGACCGTCAAGCTCACGCTGATGGGATCGGTGCTGGCGCTGGTCATGGCGTTTCTCGCAGGGCTCGGACGGCTTTCCCGGCATGTCGCCGTGCGGGCGCTGGCCACCACCTATATCGAATTCTTCCGCGGCACTTCGATTTTCGTCCAGCTGTTCTGGGCCTACTTCGTACTGCCATTCTTCGGCATCACATTGACGCCGTTACAGGCGGGAGTACTGGCGCTTGGGCTCAACGTCGGAGCTTATGGTGCTGAAGTGGTGCGGGGAGCGGTCAAATCCATCGGCCGCGAACAGCATGAAGCCTGCATCGCGCTCAACTTCAATCGCTGGCAATCGATGCGCCACATCATCCTACCGCAGGCGCTGCTGCTGATGCTGCCGACATTCGGCAACAATGCAATCGAGCTTTTGAAGGCGACGGCGGTGGTCTCGCTGATATCGCTGACCGACATGACGTTTCAAGCACAGGTGGTGCGGGCGCAAACCGGCAATACGCTGGTGCCCTTCGCCACCATTCTGGTTCTCTATTTCGCCATGGCCTGCGTCATTTCATACGGGGTGCGCGGCCTTGAGCGCCGGATGGCGCGTGGCCTTGACGGGGTCAGGGCCTGACCATGGAATGGGACTGGAATTTCGTCTGGCAGATTTTTCCCACCCTTGTCGAGGGTGTGAAGATCACCATTCTGGCCACGTTGCTCGGCTCGATCCTGGCGGCGATTGTGGGACTTGGCATCGCGTTGCTGCGGCGGTCGCCGAACAGGTTGATTTCGCGCCCCGTTGGCTTCGTCGCGGAATTCATTCGCGGCACGCCCTTGCTGGTGCAGCTCTATTTCATCTTTTACGTGCTGCCTGACGCGGGGATCACGCTGGCGCCGCTGGTCGCGGGCGTGATCGGTCTTGGCCTGCACTACGGCACCTACACAGCCGAGGTTTACCGCGCCGGTATTGACAATGTGCCGCGCGGCCAGTGGGAGGCGGCGAAGGCCTGCAATCTCAACGCCGTGCAATGCTGGACGCGCATCATCCTGCCGCAGGCGCTGCCGCCGATGATCCCGGCGCTCGCCAACTATTTTATCGCGATGTTCAAGGAAACGCCGCTGCTGTCGGCGATCACCGTGCTCGAACTGATGAACCAGGCTAAGAGCGTCGCCAATTCGAGCTATCGCTACATCGAGCCGATTACACTGGTGGGCGCGTTCTTTCTTGCCATCAGTCTGGTGTCAGTGCTCATGCTGCGCTGGCTCGAGCGCCGCTACGGCCGGGTTGGGTAAAATTGACAATTTTTCCCGCAATTCAGGTGAGCAGATTGCGCCCGGTGCTGGATGACAGGCCCGTCAGCAAGCGAATTGGGCTGATCACTCTTGCGACCGACCACACGACGGAGCCGGACTATCATCGCATGGTCGCGAGCAGCGGCATCGCCGTCTACGTCGCCCGCATCGCCTTTGCCAATCCGGTGACGCCGGAAAGCCTCCGCGCCATGCAGCCATTGCTAACGGAAGCAACTGCACTGATCCTGCCGGGCGAGGACCTTGACGCCATCTGCTATTCCTGCACGTCGGCTTCGGTGGTGATCGGCGACAAAGAGATTGAAGCGGCGATCTGGAAAGTTAAACCAGGCGTACCGGTTGTAACGCCGCCCGCCGCCGGTGTGCGGGGTTTGCGAGCACTGGGAGCGCGGCGGATCAGCGTTCTCACTCCCTACACGGTGGAAACGAGCCGGCCGATGGCCGGTTATTTCGCGGAAGCAGGTTTCGCCATCGAGAGCTTCACGTGTCTCAGTCTAAACGACGACCGCGAGATGGCGCGGATCTCGCCGTCATCGCTTGCGGAACTGGCGGCGGGTGCGATGGCGCCCGGTGCCGAGGCCTTGTTTATCTCATGCACCTCGGTGCGGGCGGCGGGTATTGCACCTGCAATCGAGAAACTGATCGGCAAGCCGGTGGTTTCGAGCAATCTGGCGTCGGCGTGGAACTGCCTGCGTCTCTGCGGTGATATCGCAATCCGCCCGGAACTGGGCCGGCTCATGACGCTGCCATTGACGGAAATGCGAGAAAAATGATCGAACCGAATTTGAAGTTTTCGCGTGGTGAATATGCCGAGCGCCTTGCCAAGACGCGAAAGGCAATGGAGATCAAAGGTGTCGACCTTCTGATCATCAGCGATCCATCCAACATGGCGTGGCTGACGGGCTATGATGGCTGGTCGTTCTATGTACACCAGGCGGTGATCGTGCCTCCGCAAAGGGAGCCCCTTTGGTATGGTCGGATGCAGGATGCCAATGGCGCCAAGCGCACCGCCTATCTCAGCCACGACAATATCGTCGGCTATGCCGACCGTTACGTGCAATCGACCGAGCGCCATCCCATGGACTTTCTGGCCAGCATTTTGGCCAGCCGCAAGTGGGACAAACTTGCGATCGGCGTCGAGATGGACAATTACTGGTTCTCCGCCGCGGCCTTTGCTTCGCTCACCAGGCATCTACCGAACGCACGCTTCGCCGATGTGACCGCGCTGGTGAATTGGCAGCGCGCCATCAAGAGCCCGCAAGAACTCGATTATATGCGGAAGGCCGCGCGCATCGTTGAAGCGATGCACGCCCGCATTACCGATAAGATCGAGGTTGGCATGAGGAAATGCGACCTTGTCGCGGAAATCTACGATGCCGGCCTTCGCGGCGTGGACGGGTTTGGCGGTGACTATCCGGCGATCGTGCCGCTGCTGCCCTCGGGAGTCGATGCATCAGCGCCCCATCTCACCTGGGACGACAAGCCGATGAAAAGCGGCGAAGGCACGTTCTTCGAGGTCGCGGGCTGCTACAACCGCTATCACTGTCCGCTGTCGCGCACGGTTTTCCTGGGCAAGCCGACACAGGAATTCCTCGATGCCGAAAAGGCCACGCTGGAAGGCATGGACGCAGGGCTCGCCG
>JACMJT010000048.1 GCA_014380505.1 Hyphomicrobiales bacterium
GTATTGGCCGGGTCGTCCGGCTTCATCACGAAGATCGTTTCCGAAAGATTGAACTCCCGCGCGATGGTCTGCATCTGCTCGGTCGCCAAAGTATCGGCATCGAGAACCACGGCCAGCGGATTGCCGCCGAATTTCCGGTTGGTAAACACGTCGAGCGTGTGGAATTTCAGCTTCATGGGACACATTGATTAATTGCGTCCCGCGCGTGCCGCAACACTGGAATTGTCCCGATTGTCTCACCCGCTTTCCCGCCGGTAACGAATCATTAACGGTGCCAAACGACGAAGCCGGGGACTGGCATTTAAGCTGCATGGTAAATTCCCTGGATATAACAGCCAAAACGGGAAGATGCCCATGTCGAGGACGTTTGGTCAGATCAAGGTGGTCCCGGATACCTCTTCTGCCCGCCCCAAGTCGGCGGAAATGACGCCAGGACCTGGCTTTCGCATCCGCATGCAAATCGAACGGCCACCGGCGGCGCTCACTGCCATGTACCGCGATTTCGAGACCCCCGATATCTCCGACATCCTCAACCGTATGTATACGATGAGCCCGGAAATCCACAACGTCGTCAACAATGCCGCTCTGATCGGCCCCGCCTGCACCGTGAAGGTGTTTCCGGGCGACAATCTGATGGTTCACAAGGCGCTCGATGCCGCCAGGCCCGGTGATGTGGTAGTAATCGATACCAGCGGCAGCCAGCGCAACGCCGTACTCGGCGACCTCGTGGCCAACAAGGCCAAGCATCGCGGCATCGCTGGCTTCATCGTTGATGGATTGGTGCGCGATCTGACCGGCCTTAAGGAAGCAGGCCTGCCGGTTTACGCCCGTGGCGTCACGCCTTTCGGGCCGCTGCACCGGGGGCCCGGCGAGTTGAATTATGCGGTGAGCTGCGGCGGAATCGTGGTCAATCCCGGCGATATCATCGTGGCCGATGCAAGTGGCATTGCTGTGGTGCGCAGAGAAGTGGCCGAAGACACCCTCATACGCCTCAGGGCCCACAAGGCCCGCATGCAGCAATATGTGGCGGACGTGAAGGCCGGGAATTTCTCCAATGATTGGGTTGACCGCCAACTCGCCGCGGATCATTGCCTGGTGGAATGAATGACCTTTTCACCGCAGATCAAGCGAACGGCGTTCCGGTCCTTGCGTCTTCTCGACGTATCAGCCGAAATGGCAAGGCTTCGCTTCGCCGCACTCCGCCGCGATTACTATGATTTATTCTGGATCAACGCGGCGGAACAGGTTGGCGCCACGTGCGAAAAATGGGGCTTCGGCTGCCACCGCATCAGCCGTGGCGGCCTCACCGCCATCGTGCGGCTTTCGGATGTAAGGCTCGACGATCACCTTACCCTGGACCTCATGGGCAATAAGCTCCTGACCTACCGGCTTCTTGCCGAGCAGGGATTTGCAATTCCGCGCCATGCCCGTTTCTCGTTTTCGGACCTTGGCCCAGCCCTGTCCCTGATCGGTACAACCGGCAGGCCCATCGTGGTTAAGCCCGTGAGCGGCACGGGTGGCGGCAATGGCGTCACCACCGGCGTGACCTCGCGCCCGGGCCTTATCAAAGCTGCATGGCTGGCCTCGCGCTTTGATCCCGATCTCATCGCCGAGGAACAGATCGAGGGGCACTCCTACCGCCTGCTTTTTCTGGATGGCGTCCTGCTCGATGCGGTGCGCCGCGATCCGCCCCGCCTGGTGGGCGACGGCAAGAATACCATCGGCGCCCTGGTGCGGGCCGAAAATCGCAAGCGGTTAAGCCAACGGCCCTTCGAGGCTCTCAGCCCGCTCTGGCTCGACCGCGATGCGCTGAACTATCTGGCAGCCCAAGGCTTGACGCCACGCAGCCGGCCGGTTGCGGGCGAAACCATCATCGTCAAGCGCGCCGTTAACCAGAACGCCGCCTCCGATAACCATGCCGTCACGCATTTGGTTTACCCGGCAACGGTTACCTCTTGTGCAAGGCTCGTCAACAATCTTGGCGTCAGGTTTGCCGGCATCGACATTTTGGCCCGCGACATAGCAAGGCCGTTGGTCCGGGAGAACGGCTTGATCGGTGAAATCAATACGACACCGGGCCTCCATCACCACGACCTGGTGGCAGGGCGCTGCCGTGGCCAGCCAGTGGCCGCGGAACTTCTGGAACATCTCTTTCAAACCCGCTCCGGTATCGTCATCACCTCCCAGCAATCCAATCACCCTCTTCAGCTACGGAAGGTTGCTGGATGACGCTCGACACCACGGCGCCGGTCCTGATCCTCGGCGGCAAGGAAAATGCCCTGTCGGTCACGCGCCATTTGGGCCGCCTTGGCATCACCGTAAGGGTCAGCGGGCCGTCCAGTTGCTGGGGCCTCTATTCGCGCTACTGTACTGAGGCTTTCCGCGTTCCTAAGGGCGAGACGCAGGCATCGTTCTGGAAGCGCCTGCTGCTTGGCAATGATCGCAAGCTGGATGGACACATCGTGCTGGCGATGAGCGACGATGCCATCGAATTCATCATCGCCAACCGCGAACACCTTCGCCCGCGCTATATTCTCGACGATGCCGACGAAGGTTTGCAGCACGATTTTCTCAATAAGCTGCGGACGCTCGAACTGGCGGATGCCGCCGGCATCGACGCCCCGCGCCATTGGAAGATCACCAGCGAAAAAGATCTGGTGGCACTCCGGGGCCGGCTCACCTTCCCCGTGGCCGTGAAGCCCGTACAGTCACACTCGTTCGTCAAAATTTTCCGTCGAAAACTCTTCATCATCAACGAGAGCTTCGACGACCTCCGCGACAAAGTACTTCTCGCCTGGGCAAACGGCCTGGAGGTCTTCATCGTGGAAATGATTCCAGGGCCCGACACGGCTCTCAGCAGCTATTACACCTATCGCCTGGCCGGCGGCTCCAAGCTGTTTCACTTCACCAAGAGCGTCATCCGGCGCTGGCCGGTCAATCGCGGCAATGCCTGTTACCACAAGACCGGCTGGCTACCCGAAACGGCGGCCGCCGGCGAAAAATTTTTCGATGCCGTCGGTTTGAAGGGCCTTGGCAACATTGAATTCAAGCGGGACAGCCGCGATGGCAAACTCAAGATCATCGAAGTAAATGCCCGCTTCACCGCCGCCCAGGAACTGGTGCGCCGCGCCGGCACTCCCATCGACCTCCTGGTCTATTGCCACCTGACCAGGCAGGCGCTGCCGGCGATCCAGCAGACCCTCAAGGAACTGCGCTACTGGTATCCCCTGCGCGATTTCCTGTCCTTCCTGGAATTGCGCAAACGCCGCGAGTTGAATTTCTTCGGTTGGCTCCGGAGCATCGCCTCAACCGCCCATGTCTTTCCCCTTGCATCGCTTGAGGACCCTCTCCCCATTGTCGGCGCTAGCCTCGCCATTCTGCAGCGCCTGGCAGCCTGAGCATGCGCATTGCCGCAGCCGTTCTCGAAGAATTCATTCGCGATCTGTTTATCAATGTTGGTGCCGGCCCTCGCCAGGCCGAAGCAGTTGCCCGCCACATGGTCTGGTGCGAGATGGTGGAGCGCGCGAATTTCGGCATTGAGCGCATTCCCGTTCTGGTGAAGCGCATCAAGGCGGGCGTGTTGGCAGCCGATGGTGATATGATATTCGAAAAAATTGCGCCTAGTATCGAGCGACTCGATGCCGGCGGCGGCTTTGGCTTCGACGCCGCCGAACGCGCCATGGAACGCGCCATCGATCTTGCCGCCTCCAACGGCGTCGGTATCGTCGGCGTGCGCAACAGCAATTTCTTCGGCGCTGGAGAGTTTTACGTGAACATGGCCGCACAGCGGGGCATGATCGGGCTGGCACTAAGTAATTCATTCCCCAAGGTCGTGGCCCATGGCGGTCTTAAACCGGTGCTGGGCACCAATCCCTTCGCCTTCGGCGCACCACGGCGGAACGGCGATCACCTGCTCTTCGACATGGCGACGTCGGCGCTGGCAGGCTCGACGGTGCGCGAGCATGTTGAACGGAAAACCCCTTTGCCCGAGGGACTCGCAATCGATGAGTATGGCAAGCCCATCACCGATCCCGCCCAAGCGGCCACTGGCGCACTCTTACCGTTCGGTGGCCCCAAGGGGTTCGGTCTTTCTCTGCTCGTCGAAATTCTTAGCGGCGTCATCACCGGCGCAGGTGTCGGTGATGGTGTCGCCTCCTTGTACAATGACTTCGCCCGCAGCGGGAACAACGGACACTTCATGCTGGCGCTCGATGTGAAGCGCTGGATGAGTCTCGACGAATATCATGCGCGCTTCGAAGGGCTGGTGAGCGCCATCAAGACGTCGGGCGAAGATGTCCTCCTCCCCGGTGAA
>JACMJT010000396.1 GCA_014380505.1 Hyphomicrobiales bacterium
CCCCTGGCAGCACCATCATTCGCCCCTGGATAACTGCGAGCGATGCTACGATTCAGCAGGTATAGCCCTCTCGCAAGCTTCGACATAGTTGGGCATTAGGTCAGAAATCTGATTGTATGCGTATTCGAAGATACCCAGCGATCCGGTCAGAGCCTTGAGACCAAGTGTGGCAGGCCAGTTGGAAGCTCTCGGATTGCTCCCGAAGGACATCATTTTGGTTTCTTTGTTGATAAGTGAGTAAAGCAAAGTAGTGGCTGACCAGTTTGGGTGCGTGAACTCGCTCAAGTCGCCATAACGATCCTTGAAGCCGGGTATCTTCTCGTCGACTTCCCGTATCATGTCACCAACATGAATTGGTTTTGGCATATCTGGATTGTTCATTGCGCCCAAGGCCAGCCTATCAAAAGTTAAATTAAGGCTACTGTGAGCCTCCGGTGAGAAGTCGCGGACTTGAACCATGACATACCAACATGCCGCTGCACATTCCGTTACAGCTCGCGTAAGCACCACGGCAGCGCCTAGGTCGCCGCGCTCATAGAGATCGCATGCACATCGGGCTAGTTCCTCCGTTCTCCAGATGAGAGTCTCCCGGTAGGCTATTGGCTTGAACGCGAGCTTTACACGTGACAACGATACGGGATCAATCTCGCTGGGGAGACTTTTCCGGAGGAAGTTGGTTCGGTCTCTTGCTTCTTTCTGAAGTTCAATGATTTCAACCACGACCGATCTATGCCGCCTTGCCGATCGGAACGATCTTGTCGAGCGTTGCCGCCAGTTTTTGCTTCGCGATGGTGGTGTCGTAGCTCGCCTGAAGCCTGAGCCACCAGCCGTCCGACAGGCCGAACAGTTTACATAGGCGGAGATCCGTATCGGCGGTGATCGACCGTTTGCCCGCGACGATGTCGCCGATGCGCTGCGCCGGAACGCCGATGCTTTTGGCAAGGCGGTACTTGCTCATGCCCAAAGGGACCAAAAATTCCTCGGCCAGCATTTCGCCGGGCGATATAGGTGCGATCCGCTTCTTCATGGCGTCCTCCATTCACCCGACATTGTAGCACATCATTCATCCTGATCGCCCCGCAGGAGCGAATTGCGATTGCGTTCTCGCCATTTCTGCGGGGGTTCGAACGTGCCTTGCCACAGCCCGCTCTGGTCGCGCCGGGCTTGCGCCTCCTCATCCAGATATTCCTCGCTGTGCTTGGTATAGGCGATGGCCCAACCCAAGCGCACTATTTCGGCGTTGATGTCGAGCCCTTCGGCGCGGCATTGGACGACGCCGCGGCCGTAGCGATCGCCGTCGAGAGTGACACATTCAAGCGTCTTGCCGCGCACGAGATGGCCAAGGGCGCGTTTGGCCTCCCGGCCGCACGGGTAGGTTTCTTCCATCCTCGCGCAGGATTGATGGAGCTCGGGCGCGTCGATGCCGTGCAGGCGGTAATCCCGGCCGGCTTGCCGCAGCGAGTCGCCATCCACAGCGATGAAGTTTCCGGTTTGCGGAGCGAGGAGGCCGGTCTGCCTGACGGCCAAGAGAATCATCAGAAGGGCGGCCAGGAAAACGAGGCCATCAAAAATGCTTTTGTGAAATGGCCGGCGCCGGTGGAAGCTCACTTGTCCCAGCGCCGGGCGGCAGCATCGTCGCTGGTTTTCGCGGCGACCCATTCGGTGCGCTCTGCGTTTTCCTCAAGCTTCCAGAACGGCGCCTTGGTCTTGAGCCAGTCGATGAGGAAATGGCAGGCCTCGAAGGCGGCTTCCCGGTGCGCCGAAGCGGTGATCACCAGCACGATGTCCTCACCGGGTTCAAGCCGTCCATACCGGTGCACGATAAGACTGGCATCAAGCGGCCAGCGCCGCCGGGCTTCGGCGTCGATCTCATCGAGCGCCTTCTCAGTCATGCCGGGATAGTGTTCGAGCGTCATGGCGCTGATCTGAGTGCCATCGGAGCGATCGCGCACAGTTCCGAGGAATACCACGGTACCGCCGATATTGGCATTGCCGGCCTTGAGCTTTGCCAGTTCGGCGCCGGTGTCGAAGGGCTCCTGTTGAATGCGGATCATGGGATCAAGATGCCTCCATGGCTCCTAAACTTCAATCGCCGCCTTGCGCGCCGGTCAGGCCCATGCCTTTCAATTTATCGTAGGCCGCCTTGGGATTGGCCACGATATCGGCCATGTCGGGATAGACGCGGGGGGAACCCCACGGGCCTTTCACCACGATGGCGACGGGAAGGCCCGCCGGCTCGCCGGATGCGGCAGCCACCAGTTGGGGATCAACGCGAAGATCAAGGGCCCGGCGCAGCAGGTCGATCTCGCCGGTGCCCGACATGGTGAGGGCGGGGCTTTCGAGCCTGAAATTTTTCATGGCGGCTATGCCGTCGGCAATGGTGAAGGAGGCGGAAAGCGACGTGAACGGCGTCTCGCCCTTGCCCGCGCCCGGCCAGGTTTTTTGCACCTCGCGGGTGACGGCGGTGAGCGCGTGGCGAATATCAAGGCCGCGAAGCCAGCCATCGGCCAGTATGATCTGCGCCTCGCCCGTGAGCGTTGCGATCATTTCCTGCTGGATCTTGCCGGTGCCGGAGAGAGTGGCGTTGAAGCTCGCTCCACCGTCGAGCCAGGTTATGCCTAGAAGCCTGCCGAGTAGCGAAGCGGCATTGGTGTTTCTGCCGGTGAAGACCAGCGCGAAGGTATCGGTAGGACCGGAGCCATCCAGCACGACACTGGTTTCCGAGGACGAACCGGAGACGATCCGGGCATCGAGGCGGCCCGCCACGAGATTGGCGGCGATCGCCGACGGCCCGAATGCAACGCCGGAATAGATCAGGTTCTTCACATTGAGAGTAACCGCGCCATCAAGCCCCCGCAGGGCGGAAAATCCCAAGGGCGATGTGCCCCAATCGCCGGCGGCGCCGCCCGCGGCGGGACTATATTTGTCGAGATTGATCGTGTCCGTGGCGATCACCGCCTGAAGCTTCGGCACCTCGCCCCGGAA
>JACMJT010000049.1 GCA_014380505.1 Hyphomicrobiales bacterium
CCCGCACTGAACGATCCGTTCCGCTCCGCCGTCTGCAGATCCTGCGACGTGATGCCATTCGGATCCGAGCATGCATTCCCGCTCCGCGCGACGGACATCGTTGTGAAGTTGCTCACCAGATCGCCCGTCTTCACGACCACCGGCACATAGCAGCCATCAACATCCGCCGGCACTGTGAACACGATCTGATCGATGCCCGCGCAGCAGCCCGACCGGCCCTTGTAGGTCACGTTTGCGAGCTTGCCGCCAACGTAGACTTCCACATTGCCGCCGAGATCGCCGACCACGGGGCCGCCGGCTTCATTGCCCGTTACCGGACCGAGACCGGTCCCCCACAGAATCATGACTTGGCCTGGACGTGCGGACTTAGTCAGCGCGTTCACAGGCCGATCGCTTTCAGAATTGACATTCTGAACAATGCCCGGCCCGCTACCCGCCTGGTTCACCGAGAACGTTCCAAACGCCGAGCGCACGACGCGGACGGCCGCAGTGGCGCTGGTCTGCCCGTTGTACGTCACTGTCAGCGTGCCTGTACCCACCGGTGTATTCGACGGCATCACCGCAGCCACCTGCCCGGCCAGCGAGTAGATCATTAGTGCATCGACAGTCGTCCCCGCCACTGTCACCTTGATCGAGGTTCCACCAACGCTCGCTGTCAACGGGAACGCTCCGACTTGTGCAAGACTGGCAGGTCCAAGTCTCTGCCCGAAGACAACGAACAAAGATCCTTGGCCGACGCCGTAGTTCGGCAAGCCAGGCCGCGCGTAGCTCGCGGCGTTCAGCACGCCTCCGTCGTTTATGACGGGCTGCCCGAAGGCTGAAACAATGGTTGCCGCGGTGATCGCGAGCAGTGTTGTTATTCTTTTCACGTTTGGATTGATCTCCCCAACTAAGCTTACGCGTAATTTCGCCTGCGATCCGGCGCAGGATACTTGGATGCTAAACTTGGTGGCGGTTCCCGCCCTCGAGTGAATGGTTCAGGTCTTCCGAGTCTTCGTTCCCACCAGTGCTTTGGCGCTGCTGTTTACCGAAGCGATCATCATCTTCGCGTCCTTCACCGCCGCTAGCTTTTTCGTCGTTCCGGTCGATCCGGAGGTCTTCCTCCTCTATGACAACGGCTTCAAACGCATTGCGCTCGTCGTCGCTACCCTACTGTTCGGCCTTTATTTTCAGAATCTCTACACCCACTTCCGAGTCCGCTCCCGCATCTTGCTGGTGCAACAGCTCCTTCTTGTCATCGGAGTCGTGTTCCTGTTCCAGGCGCTGATCAGCTATGCCGGCTCGCAATGGATGATGCCACGCTCCCTAATGCTGACCGGCTGCGGTTTCGTTCTCATCGTGCTGCCCATTTGGCGGACCCTCTACTCAAGGGTCCTCTATCGGGCTTTAGGAGCCCAGAAACTGCTCTTCTTTGGCGCAAACGCCGATTCCGTGGAACTAGCCCGGCGGATTGCCCATCATCCTGAACTGGGCCTCAGTGCCATCGGGTTCCTCGATGCCTCCCACGTGGGCGAGTACCTCAGTGGCGCACCCGTGCTCGCCCCGCCCACGCACCTGCAATCTGTCATCGCCGAAGGCAAACCGGACCGGCTGGTGGTGGGTTTGACCGA
>JACMJT010000397.1 GCA_014380505.1 Hyphomicrobiales bacterium
AGGCCGGTTTCCGGCGGGCGGATCATGTCACAGGGTGTTGCCGCGAAGCCATCAGTGCAGGCTTTGAGTTCATTCCAGGACGACAGGGCCAGCAGCCGCATCCATGCCTGGCGATGTGTGGGAGAAAAATTCATTCCAGCGTTTCAAACAGGCTAACATTACGATTACGTGACAGCTTGTTGTTTCCCCTTTACTACTGCATTTGCCGGCATCACTTCAACCTTTGCGGCATCAAGCGGCACCAGCCACGACTCAAACATTTCCGCCACCCGTTCCCAGGTAAACTTCGCAGCACCTCGGCGCACGCCGTCCCGGTCCAGCTTGAGGGCACGCGCAACGGCTTTGGAGAGATCAGCATCCAGTTCGCCCGTCACACCGCCTTCCACCACATCGATGGGGCTTGCGACATTGAAGGCGGCAACGGGCGTGCCACAGGCCATGGCCTCAATCATGACGAGGCCAAAGGTGTCGGTCAGGCTTGGAAAAACGAAGACATCGGCGGAAGACATGGCGCGCGCATAGGTGTCCTCGACCAAATATCCCGTGAATACGACAGCCGGATGCTTATCCTCATAGAGCTTTCTCTCCGGTCCATCGCCCACAACCACTTTGGTGCCCGCCGTTTCGAGCCCCAGGAAGGCTTCCATGTTCTTCTCCTTCACGACGCGGCCCGCGTAGAGGACTATCGGGCGTGGCAGGGAAAAGTAATCGCGTGGCGGGTCGTTGAATTTCCGATGGTCGACGCCGCGGGTCCAGACCTTCACATTCACGAATTTCCGCGTTTCAAGTATTTTTGCAATCGTCGCCGTTGGTGTCATCACGGCGCGGCTTGGGCTGTGAAAGCGGCGCAGCAGGCTCCACATGAGGCCGCCTATGCCCGGAATGGGGAGGCGTGTTTCAATATATTCGGCAAAGCGGGTGTGAAAGCTTGTGGTGAAAGGCAGGCCGCGGCGGAGACAGGCGCGCCGTGCGGCCCAGCCAAGCGGTCCCTCGGTTGCGATGTGAATGGCCTGCGGCTTGATTGCATCAATCTCGCGGCCAATGGTTAATGCCCCCACCAGGCTCAGCCTGATTTCCGGATAGGATGGGATAGCCCAGGTCCGGTGCCCATCCGGGGTGATGTAGCGAACCTCATGGCCACGCTTGCCGAGTTCTCGGCCAACGGTCTGGAGTGTCCGGACAACGCCATTGACCTGCGGCGGCCAGGCATCGGTCACAATCAGGATTCGCATCATTCCCCCTTGAAATGTTTCGGGAATGACCCCCTCGGGCATGAACATCACAATTACATGACAGCCCTTATTGCCGCGCCACATTCATATTTTTCGAGAAAGGCTTCGGCGCTCAAGGCGCGGAAATCGGCCAGCGCATGGTGCAATGTGTCGTGATTCCAGTCCCACCAGGCCAGTCCCTGGAGCCGTTCCGCGACGGGTTCTGGGTGGCGGCGCTTGATGAATGTGGCGGGAACGCCACCCACGATTGTATAAGGAGCCACGTCCTTGGTGACAACGGAATGGGAGGCAATGATGGCGCCGTCACCGATGGTCACACCTTTCATGATGATCGCGCCATGGCCAATCCAGGTATCATGGCCAATGGTCGCCGGCCTGGAGCGCCGCCAGTCAAAAATTTCAGCCTCGTCGGGCTCTCCCGGCCAATAATAGCTTGAGCGGTACATGAAATGGTGCAGTGAAGCGCGCTGATAGGGATGCTCGCTGGGATTAATGCGGGTGAAAGCCGCCACATTCACAAACTTGCCGAGGGTGGAATAGGCAATGTCGGCGTAGCGGTCCGTATAGCTGTAGTCGCCGAGGTTGCATTCAATGATGCGCGAACCTTCGCCAATTTCACGTAACGGCCAAGCGTGGAGGCGCGCACGTCGGCGCCGGGATGCAAATAGGGATTGTCTGAAAGACGTGGCATCCTTCGAGTCTTTCCGATCTCTATGAAGATGATGTGACAAGGCGCTTTTATCGGCTCAAGCGCATCGTTGCCTGCAGATGGTCAGACATCGGCGTCGCGCATCAGCCGTGTCATGTTCATGAGCCGCCTGGCAAGATTCACCGCCACATAGTGATGCACCACGGTGGCAGGGTCGTGATCGTCGCCCGCCCGGACGAGATTCGCGGCGTCGATCATCACTAGCACCGATGGCTCCTCGGCGAGCACAGTGGCGATGCGCGGCACGTTGCCGTAGAAGGCGATCTCGCCGATGAGCGCGCCGGGCATGAAACGCGCCACAGTGAGCGGCTCGCCGCTGGGCCGCGCCACCTCGGCCCGCATGGCGCCCGAGATCAGCACGAACATCTCCCGCGATTCCGCGCCCTGGTTCAGCAGCACTTCACCCGCATTCAGCGCCACGCGCCGGAACTTGGCTGCAAACTCGGGCCTCTCGCTGAGCCCCAGCAGATCATTGAGGAGCTTGGAGCCCGCGTCAGGGGTTGTATCCGTTCGGCCCGCCAGTATTTCCGTCTCAAGCGACTGCAGCGCTTCGTCCACCGTGTCGGCGAACAGGGCTCTGTCAGCTTTACCGGCGAACTCGCGATAGCGTGCCTCCTGGAACCGCGGCAATCCGCTGAAGATCACTCCGACGCCAGCCCTGGCGCAGAGCCGCGACAGCTTGCCCAGCGAATAGGCCGCCGATGCATCAAGGCCGTGTACGCGCGCGAAATCGATCACGACGAAGCGCGGCGCCTCCGGGCGAGACAGTTCGGCGTGGACGCTCTCCACCAGCGTATTGGCGGTGCCGAAGAACAGGAAG
>JACMJT010000398.1 GCA_014380505.1 Hyphomicrobiales bacterium
CCCGATGGCTCGGCCGCAGCGCTCCGCGAGGCCATCGCCGCGCGCTATGGCCTCAAGGCAGAAAACATTGTCTGTGGTGCTGGGTCCGATGAAGTGCTTCAGCTCCTCGCCCACGCCTATCTGGGGCCGGGCGACGAGGCGATCTACAGCCAGTACGGATTTTTGGTTTACCCCATTGCCATTAAGGCCAATGGTGCGACAGCCGTGGTGGCGCCCGAGCATAATGAAACAGCCGATGTCGATGCCATGCTCGCGTGCGTGAGCGTACGCACCAGGCTGGTCTTTCTCGCCAATCCCAACAATCCGACGGGCACCTATCTGCCCTTCAGCGAAGTGAAGCGCTTGCATGCGGGCTTGCCGCGCCATGTCCTGCTGGTGCTCGATGCGGCCTACGCCGAATATGTGCGCGCCAACGACTACGAGGCCGGCATTGAACTTGTTTCCACGTTCGACAATGTGGTGATGACCCGCACCTTCTCGAAAATCCATGGCCTGGCCGGCCTTCGCCTCGGCTGGGTCTATTGCTCGGCCCACGTGGCCGATGCGCTGAACCGTGTGCGCGGCCCCTTCAATGTCAGTGCGCCGGCGATTGCGGCGGGCGTTGCAGCCTTGGGCGATCATGGGTTCGTCGAAAACGCCATCGCCCACAACGAACGATGGTTGCCCTGGCTGAAGCGGGAATTGGAAGCGCTCGGTCTTAAGGTGACGCCAAGCATTGGCAACTTCCTGCTGATACATTTCTCCGGGGCCCGGAAAAAGAATGCGGCCACAGCCGATGAATTTCTGCTGTCGCGCGGTATCGTGCTGAGACGCATGGAGGCCTATGGATTGCCCGGCGCATTGCGCTTGACCATCGGCACGGAAGAAGCCAATCGCGCCGTCGCCGCCGCGCTGAAGGAATTTCTGGCATGAGTGTAATGTTCGAACGCGTCGCCCTGATCGGCATTGGCCACATCGGTTCTTCCCTCTGCCACATCATGCGCCGGGAAAAACTTGTGGGCCACATCTCGGGTTTTGCGCGAAGTCCTGAAACTCGCGCCAAGGCCGGAGAACTGCGCCTCGTCGATAGCATCCATGAAACGGCGGCGGCAGCGGTTCGTGACGCCGATCTCGTGTTTCTTTGCTCGCCCATCGGAACCTATGGAGAAATTGCCCGTGAGATCGCGCCCGCCCTTAAACCCGGAGCAATTCTGAGCGATGTTGGCTCGGTCAAGGGTGCGGTGGTGCGCGATGTGGGCCCCCACGTGCCGGCGGGCGTTCATTTCATCCCGGGCCACCCCATCGCCGGCACCGAACTCTCCGGCCCCGAGTCGGGGTTTGCCGAACTCTTCGCCAATCGCTGGTGCGTGCTGACACCGCTGCCCGACAGCCACCCCGCCGCCGTTACGCAACTGGAAAAATTCTGGCGTGCCTGCGGATCGAATGTCGAAACCATGACGCCGGAGCACCATGACCTTGTGCTGGCGATCACCAGCCATCTCCCCCATCTCATCGCCTACAATATCGTGGCGACCGCCGCCGATCTCGAAGAGGTGACCGATTCGGAGGTCATCAAGTTTTCCGCGGGCGGCTTTCGCGATTTCACCCGCATCGCCGCCTCCAACCCCGTCATGTGGCGCGATGTCTTTCTCAACAACCGCGATGCGGTGCTGGAAACGCTCGGCCGGTTTTCCGAGGATCTCTCGGCCTTGCAGCGGGCCATCCGCTGGGGCGATGGCGAAGCGCTCCACAGCCTGTTCACAAGGGCCCGCGAAATCCGCCGTGGCATCATCGCCGCGGGCCAGGACACGGCCTCCCCCGATTTCGGCCGCCGTCCCGCCAAGGATCAATAAAGCGGCAGAAGTTCGCCCACTTTCAGCGGTCCGATATAAAACTCGCCGTCCCGGGCAACGAGCCCGGCCCTGGCCTCCTTGCCGAGCAGGCCAAGAACAGCCTTGAGCGTGGCGCGGTCCTGGTCGGGCATTTCCATGTGGGGATCGAGCACGGCGATGAGCTGGCCCAGATCGTTGGTTTGAGCGTCGATTTGGCCTTCGAGGCGGTGCTGCGCATCAAGCTCGACGTTGCCCTTGCCCCACAACTTCAGTCCGTTCCGGTTGAACTGAAGATCGCCGATGGTCAGTTCGCCGTTTGCGGTAAGCGTTCCAAGAAGTTGCGCGCGGTCGACGGCGAGCGGCGGCTTGCCG
>JACMJT010000399.1 GCA_014380505.1 Hyphomicrobiales bacterium
CGCAACCGGACGATTGCAGCAGTAATCGCCGAGGTGGAAGTCGACCGCCAGACCGGCCGCGTTTGGGCAAAGCGGTTGATTTGCGCCCATGACTGCGGCCTGGTCATCAACCCCGAAGGCCTGCGGCGTACTGTCGAGTGCGGCATGTTGCATGCCTTGAGCCGCGCGCTCTGGGAAGAAGTCAAATTCGACAATGAGAAGGTCACGAGTGTGGACTGGGTTTCGCATCCCAGCCTCCGGCATTCCGACACGCCCGAAGTTATTGATGTCATTCTGGTCAACGGCGATCCCGCCCCCAACCGTCCAGACTTGGCCCCCTATGGCGCCGGCGAAACCAGCCACAAGCCGATGGTTGCGGCCATTGCCAACGCCATCCACGATGCGACTGGCGTCCGCCTGCGCCGCCCACCATTCCGCAAAGAACGCGTGCTGGCGGCGCTAAGAGCGGCGAACGTATAGCCGCAACCCGTTTCTGTCCGCAGGCCGGCTAGGCTTGGACTGCGTGTTATCGCCAACTGTCGTAAAGCTTTTGTGCGTCGCCACGCACGCCCTGCCCGACATTTCCAGCGAGCAGGGTTTTCAGGACATTACGGGCTTGGTCGCGCCGGGCATTCGCGTCCAAAGCAACGGCGAAATGAAAAGTCGTTTGTTCGTTGCTGGGACTGAGCGCGTGCGCTCGCTCTATATACTTCAAGCCTTTCGCAACATCCTTTTGGGCCAGCAAAATCCAGCCGGTGGTATCCGCAATATCGGCCGAATTGGGAAAACGCTTTTCCGCGCCCGAAAGGAGTTCCAACGCACGCTTCGGATTGCTTGTCTGTATCAGCCAGCTAAAATTGTTTACCGCGACAAGGTTGGTCGAATCCCGTTTGAGGACTGCCTCATACTGTTCCTTGGCCTTGGGCAGATCATTTCCGCGCAATAAAAGGTCCGCATACTGGAGCCGCATCGCAAGGTCATCCGGATTTTGCTTTAGCCAGCGCGCAAGAAGGGTTTCCGCCTTCTTGCTCTCTCGAGCGGCGAAAAGAACCTGGACCAGCTTCGATAAAGTCGCGGCATCGGGCCTATCCGAAAAGCTCTTTTCCAAAATACTGGCGGCTTCGTTCAATCGTCCTGCTTTGATCAGCGCGGTCGACAAAATCATATCGGCGGAAGTGCCCGGACTTGCCTTTCGAAATGCCTGTGCTTCGGAAACTGCCACACTCACATTGCCTTGAGCCAGCAATAACTCTATTTGGGCAGCCTTGATCTCGGGAGATTGCGGGCTCATTTTGATTGCAGCCCTCATCGCAGCCATCGCGCCGGGTTGATCGCCTTTCGCCGAAAGCGCCTTGCTTAACATGATCTGGGGCGCGGCAGAGCCGGGAGACAGGGTCGCAAAACGGCGAAAACTTTCGACCGCCTCATTCGTCTTGCCCAATTGCAATTCCACTTGCCCCTTCAAGGCGAAGGCCTCTCCGTTGGAAGGTTGCAAGCGCACCAAGTCATTGGCCACCTTCATGGCCGCACCCGCATCACGGCGGTCCAAAAGATAGCGAGCCATCGTCAAGCGCGGAACCTGGTTTTGAGGTGCAATGTCGACAGCCTTTTGCAATTGGGCCCTAGCCTTTTTGTCTTGACCCAAAAGTGCGGAGATTGCCGCCAATTTGAGGATCGGCTGGTAATCCTTGGCGTCGAGCGACGCCGCCAATTGCAAATCCCTCTCGGCCTGCGGATATTGTTGCGTCGCCGTGAAAAAATTCGCCCTGGAGAGCAACACCGATTTGTCTCTTGGCGACGAGGTCACCGCTTGATCGAACGCAATTCGTGCGGCGTCCATCTTATTTTGCAAAGCGAGAATATCGCCCTTGTAGATGAGCGAGACGGTCCTTTGCTTGGGGTCAATACCCATCTTATCGGCAACATCTATCGCTTCCGGGTACCGCTTCAGCTGAATAAGCGCGCCTATCAATGCCGACGCAAGAGAGGGGTTTTGGGGATCTTTTGCCACCAGCGGCCTCAAGAGCTTTGCGGCCACCTCGGCGCGGCCCATTTGAAGCTCCTGTAAGGCTTGTCGCGAGGCGCTAGGTTCGGCTCCGGTGCCCGTGGACCCTAATTTTTTAAGAGCCGCGGCGGTATCCTTGGTTCGATCGAGGCCCGAATAGGCGCGCGCGAGAAGTTTGATGACGGCCGGATCGGCCGAATCTTTTAGCGGCTCCAGAACAGAAAGCGCGCTGTTGGGACTGCCTTGTTCAAGACGCAGCGAGGCCAGGACGAGACGTGCTTCAACACTATCCGGCCATTTGCCGATAATCCTACCCAGTATGACTTCACCCGCATTGAGCTTATCCGCGTTCATTGCGATCTTCGCAACGGCGATTCCCACGCGAGGAGATGAGTCCACAAACTCCGAGGGCAAATTCTGTGCACTCGTCCAAGCATCTACAGAGCGGCCCGAGCGCTCCAGCAGCAGTGCCCGATAGTAAATCGCCGGCGGCAGGTTGGGAATTTGTTTCAAGAGAGAATCGATATCGTCCTTGGCCTTTTGATCCTGATTTTGGCTGAGAAATATCTCGATACGCGCGAGCCGCGCGCGCGCATCGGCTGGCGTTCTCGCCAAAAGCTTGTTTGCCAGGTCGAGCGCGGCGGCATTTTGCTTGAGCGCGCGCAGCAGATTGAGCTGAAAAATAGCGGCGGCGCTATTGTTGGGATCAATTCGGACGGCCTGATCGGCAAAGCTTTTCGCGGTCAATAGATCGCCTTGCTGTTGCGACAGGCGTGCTTTGGCCAACAATCCTTGCCCGTCCTTGCGCAACGCAAGCGATCGATCCATCGCCGCGCTGGCTTCAGCGGGACGGGAAATGCCTTGAAAGGCAAAAGCGCGGGCTTTCAGAATATCGGCGGCAACTGGAGACGCTTTAAAGCCGGGGTCGGGAAACTCTTCCAGTAGCTGCCTGTTTTCTCCGCGAACCAGCATGATTTGTAAAAGCGCGGGCAGAACGCCCGTCTCGGGGGCGCCGGACTTGAGTGCTTCGCGCAACGTCCGCTCCGCTCCCGAAACATCCTGGGCCTGCAAGAGAATCTGGCTCAACATGACCTGGGCAACGGCATTCCCGGGGGCCGCGCGCGTGGCATTTCTCAAGTGAATTGATGCGAGCCGCACGTTGCGTTGGCGGAGTGCAAGTCGCGCGTCCGATATCCACTTTTCGACCTGGCTTGAAGACTGCAAAGCGGCGTCACGGCTAGGCACCGCGGCAACCGCAGCGAAATCCGTGGCCAGGCCCGTAAATAAGAAGGCCATTGCGGGCAAACAAAGAACCGTTATGTGGCGTCGAGCGCTCATGGCTAGCCTATTCATAACGCCCTCCAAATCTCAGTCATAAGGATAGCGACCGCCCGCCCCGGCAAGGATTCAATGTTAGTCCAGCGGCTGCACTTTCGCTATGGCTTCCAGGCCGGAGGGTAAATCGCGGTATTTGTTGGATTCCCGCTTGTTGGCCCCTGCGGTCGCCTCTTGAATCGAGGTTCCATTGTTTAGATTGCGCAAGTGGCAAGAGATATCCGCCGGCTGGGGTCGGAATGAATTTTAATAATGGACTCCGACGTGCCCGCCCAATCCGTGCTTTTACCGCAATTTTTGCAGCGTAGCAGGGCGTTCTCAGACGGCGGGCCATCTCAAAACGCAAACGGCGGCGCCGAAAGGCGCCGCCGTTAGGTTCAAGTCCGTAAGAGAATTATTTCTGCCGCGACTTGCGACGACGGCGGAGAGCCTCAATACCGCCCAAGCCGGCAGCCAACAGAGCGATCGTTGCAGGCTCAGGAGTCTCAAGCGGGGGGTCGACCGGCGGCGGCGGAGGAGAAATTCCAGGCGCAAAGGTCGCACCGCCATAGGTGAGATAACTGTCGGCACTGCTTCCGCCGCCGAGCATGACCTCAAACGGGCTGTCGGCCGTCAGATCGAACAGTCCGAGCGGCAGGTCGATATTGCAACGGCTGAAGATCGACGAACCGATTACGGTACATCCTGCCGTGTTCACGGCGAGGCCATTCAAAAGCAGGGAAGCCAGATCCGCCGTTTCGATGGCGATGGAGGCATAATTTTCGATGAACGATTGAGCCCCGCTCGGAGTCGACAAGCGGTACTCGTCAAGCCATTCATCGGAACCGGGAACCAAAGACATAGCGGGGTCGGTGTTCGTGCCTTGGCCACCTACCAGATATTGGGCGACCATCACGGGCTGGGTGGCCGAAACGATCGAACCGCTGTTGGCAGGCAGCGAATATTGGTAAACGTCGCCTTTGTTCAGGGTGGCTACGACAACGCCATCGACGGTCACCTGGGTGCCGTTCACGGTTGCAATAATGCGCACGATATCGCCGCCGGTGGCAGAGATAGACGCAGCTTTCGTTGCCGCAAGCACATAGGTTTTCGATAGTTTGTCGGTGGGGATCATCTGCTCCAGCAAAGTATCGCAGGCAGTAATCCCGGGCGGCGTCTGGGCACATTCGTGGCCGCCGAACACCGCAACCTTCTTGTCTGCGCTGACCAAGGAGCCGGTCAAATCGGTGCTACCGCCCGCATATTTGTAGGTCTCACCGGCCTGCAGCACCACATTGATCGCCGCGCCGCCTTTGGGCGTAAACGTCACTGCGGTGTTGTTCTCGGTGGCGTGGATCGCGACCTGGCTGCCTTCGCCAAAGCCTTGGCCTTGGCTGGCGACAACATACTCGGTGCTCAGCGCCGCCGAATCCAGCAGATAGGTCATGTCGGTCGTGAACGGCGCGCGATTTACGAAATAGCCCGCGATAGGATCAGGCGATACAACCTGGAAGCCGGTGTTGCGGATGCCGGTACCACTTTGCTGGTAGGTATTCGCAATCGGGAGATTGAAAAATCCATCGACCCCAAACACGATATTCTGGCTGAACCCGGCAAGGTTGCTCACCGTGGCTGTCTGCCCAGTGGTTCCAAACAGAAACACCGAGGAATTGGCGGCAGAAGAGACTTGGTTGCGGTTGAAATCGAAATAGAGGATGCCGGCCTGTGCCGTCGCGCTCGAAAGAGCCAAAATCGCCGCAGCGCCTAAAAGAGCAGTTTTCATCGCAACCCCACCAGACATGAAAATTTCAGTGATGGTTTTGCAATGTTTATGCCAGATGTGATTCATTAAAAAAATCAACGCCCTAACCTTAATGCAATAGTCGAACTGTAACTTTATTTTACAGCAGACTGAGCTTTTGGTCGAATACTGTTCCAACAGTACACATCTTGATAGGAGCTTGTTTAGACCTATTCTAAGCTCTGTTGCGGTCGGCGATGATCACGGTGTTCCGGCCTTGTAACCCGGGCCATGCAGCACCCGTCCGGGCAGCGCGTTGGTCGGTTTGCCGTCGGCGACCACCGGCGTCCCATTGATCAGCACCCAGGCGATGCCCTGGGCATATTGGTCGGGCTTTTCGTAGGTGGCCGTATCCCGCACGGTATTGGGATCGAACACCACCACGTCCGCCTTCAACCCAGCGCGCAGCAGGCCGCGATCATGCAGCCCCAGCCGGTTGGCGGCCTGGGACGACAGCTTGCGCACCGCTTCTTCCAGGCTGATGACGCGACGCTCGCGCACAATGTCGGAAAGGATGCGCGCGTGGCTGCCGAAGGAACGCGGATGCGGCCGGCCGAAGGAGGTATGCACGCCGGCGGGCAGCGCGATGCCGTCGGAGCCGATATCCACCCAGGGATAGCGGAAGGCCTCCGCCACCGCCGCTTCCCGGCTAGGAACGGGCGGTCCGATATGGAAGCCTTCGGCTTTCTGCTTGATCAGGAAATCGATCATCGCCTCTTCCGGCGAAACACGGGTGCGGTCCGCCACCTGCTGAAACGTGAAGCCGTCATAATCCAGATTGGCGGAGCTGAAGTGGTAGTCTTTGTACTGCCCCGGATTTTGCTGAAGCTCTTTGATGGCGCGGGCGCGATTTTCCGGAATCTGCAGCCGGGCGGTCATCTCGGCGGCATTGCCGACTTGCGCCCATACCGGCAACAACTGGCGCACATAGGTCCAGCCGATGGTGTACGGATAGGCGTTGGCGGTGACGTCGACGCCTTCGGCGCGCGCCTTCTCGACCATCGGCGCGAAGTCGGGATTTCCGGCGATACTTCCGCCGACATGCAGGATCTCGACCG
>JACMJT010000400.1 GCA_014380505.1 Hyphomicrobiales bacterium
GCTGTTGGAGAGCGTTCCCCAAAGGGCCGTTCCGGTGAATTGGTCGGGATAAAGGCCCGGGTCCATCGAGTCTGTTGTCGCGCCATGGCCAATGCCGATCTTGAAGGTGCCGCCCTTTTTGGGTTCGGCACGGGCCGCTGTCACGAACAGCTTGTCAGCCGCAACGGCGGTGACGCCCGTTGCCACGGCCAGTTGAACGAAGTCACGCCGTGACATCCGCCCCTTTGAAACAAGCTTCTTGGCCTGTTCCAGCGTTGTATTGAATTCAGTCATTGTTTCTCTCCCTGTGCCCGATCATTTCGTCGGTGCTTATAAATAATGCCAAAAAAGGCCGGGGCACAAATGATCTTTTGATGAAGCGCGAGGAGATCAGGCGGAATGCCACCATTTTCCGCCCAGAACTACGCCGCGGACATTGATTTTCCGCTCTCCGATAAGCTTCTCGCCCACCGTATCGACATACTCAAACCGGCCTTCGTCGAGGCTGAGAATAGCGGCGTCTCCAACCGCACCCGGCCTTAAACTGCCAAGTTCCGGCCTGGAAAGGGCCAGCGCGGCATTCTGGGTAGATGCCCGGATTACCTCGGAAAACGGCATGCCGAGGTGGAGAAATTTGGACAACGTCGTTACCTGGTCGAAGGCCGGGCCATTGATGCAAAGGGCGTGGACATCCGATGAAATCGTGTCGGGATAAAAGCCGTTCTCCAGCATGATGCGGGCCACCTTGAACGAAAAAGAACCCATGCCGTGGCCCACATCGAAGAACACCCCGCGCTGACGTGCCGCAAGCACCTCCGGGCGCACCCGCTGGTCGCTGGTTGAGGGCGTATTGGGGAAGGGGCGGAAGCAATGGGTGAGCACATCGCCCTTGCGCAGCCGCTCAACCACCTGCTGGTAGGAAGGCGGCGGATCATCGATATGAACCATCATCGGCATGCCGGCCTCTTCGGCCACCTGCAGGGCATATTCAAAGGGAACCATGCCATGGATTCCGGAAGCCCAGCGCCCGAGCCTGACCTTAATGCCGACGATCAGGTCCCGGTTGGTCGTGGCCACCTCGACCGCCGTTTCAGGATCCATCAAACGCAGCTCTTCGCTTTCACCCACCATGATGCGGTTGGAAAAGCCGAAAATCCCGGCGTGCGAAATGTGGAGATAGGCCAGTATCCTCACTGCTGAGGGCTCGATCACATGCTTGCGGAAACCGGCGAAATTTCCCGGCCCCGCCGAACCCGTATCGATGGCCGTGGTGACGGCACTCTTGCGGCAGAAATCCTCCGCGTCAATGCCAAGAGACGTGCCGCCCCAATACACATGCGTGTGCATGTCAATGAGGCCGGGGGTTACGATGAAGCCTGAAACATCGCGCGCCTCGACGCCGGCCGGAACCGCAATCGTTTTCGCAATGGCCGCCACCTTGCCCGCGTGAAAGGCCACATCCATCTTTGCATCGATGCTCTGTCCCGGATCGACAACATGCCCGCCCTTCAACACAAGATCATACGCCGCCATGCTGCCTCCAAATGCACATGTCATAAATGGAGACGATTGGTCAGATGGAGTCAACTGGACGATCGACTGGCACTTCCCTATTCTGTGGCACCCGTGATCGGAGTGATGGATCGTGCGTGCTTCAGGGATTGTCTGGCTGTGCTTTGCCCTAACACTAACAGCCGCGAGGGCTGAGGACAGCCAATGGACCAGACGCGATTATGTCGATTTCTATTTCCGCCACTACAACGGCCACGTGCCTCTGCCGCATTTGCGCAACGCGGCGCAGAAGGCCCTGTTCAGCCATCTCGTCGATCCCGGCAATATCACCCGCATTGAAGAATCGCCCGCTTCGGATGACGAGAAACTCCGCCAGCTGCGCATCATACTGGCCATACTTGGCTCCTACCGCGCCGCCTATAATGTGGCGGTCATCGTCGGCGAGCCGCTTCAGCAGGAACTGACCCTGGTGCAGGTCCATAGTCTCGAAGTTGCTGCTGCCGTTGCAAGGCTGGTACGCCTGTCGCGCGCCGATGAAGGCTCATCGACCGCCTGGGCCACGCTGGTTGAGGGTGTTATTGAATCGGTTGGCGACAGCGAGCGCTATTCATCCAGCCAGCGCACCGCCATGGCGGATGCCGTCACCCTGCACTATCCCGCCATCTCAGCGGTTCTTTCCGGTGATGAACGCCACCATCTGGATGAAGCGCTTAAGCGGATGAAGCAGGCGCTCCCGGCCGCACCATGAGTGCACCGATAAAGGCCAGCGCCGACAGCGCCGCCCCGGCAAAGAGAATCCAGATCACCTGATCATAGCCACCCATAAGCGACCACAGCACCGCGAGCGCAAATGGCGTTGCCGCCTGGATCGCGAAATTGATGCCGGCGAATGTCCCCTGCAGCGCGCCATAGCCTTCCCGTCCCAGAAACTCGGGGCCTGCCGTGGCCTGCACGATGGTTTTGATGCCCATGCCGCCGCCGTAAAATATTGCGAAGTAATAAAGCAGCGGTGAACCGGGCGTGGCCAGCATGAGCAGCACAAGGCCGATCACCGGCAGCGAGGTTCCCACCATGCCGGCAAGCCTGACATCAATGCGTTTCTCGAGCACGAAAACCACGATGCGCC
>JACMJT010000401.1 GCA_014380505.1 Hyphomicrobiales bacterium
GCCGATGCTGTCGCTCGGCAATGCTTTTGAGGACAGCGATGTGGCGGAATTTCTCGGGAGGGTCAGGCGGTTTCTGAACCTGCCGGAAGCCACCGAAATCGAAGTTACCGCCGAGCCCAAGATCGATGGACTGTCCATATCGCTGCGCTATGAAAATGGAAAGCTGGTGCAGGCGGCAACGCGCGGCGATGGGGCGGAAGGGGAAAACGTCACCGCAAACGTAAAGACAATTGATGATGTACCGGAGAAGCTAACGGGCAACGCACCCGCGGTGCTGGAAGTGCGCGGCGAAATATACATGTCGCATAAGGACTTCGCCAAACTTAATGAGAAACAGAGTCAGGACGGCGAGAAGACGTTTGCAAACCCCCGCAATGCGGCGGCCGGCAGTTTGCGGCAACTGGATTCGTCGATCACGGCTTCTCGGCCTCTGCGGTTTTTTGCCTATGCCTGGGGCGAGGCGCCGGAGCTTCCGGGAGATACCCAATGGGATGTGGTGATGGGTTTCAAGAAGCTTGGCTTTCCGGTCAATCCGCTGATGAAGCTCTGCCGTTCGAGCGAGGAACTGCTGGCCCACTACCGGAGCATCGAGGAACGACGGGCCGACCTGGGCTATGATATCGACGGGGTTGTCTACAAAGTGAACCGGCTGGACTGGCAGGCACGGCTTGGCTTTGTCTCGCGCAGCCCGCGCTGGGCCCTTGCCCACAAGTTTGCGGCGGAGAAGGCAACGACGGTTCTGGAAGGCATCGACATTCAGGTGGGCCGCACCGGGGCGTTGACGCCGGTGGCGCGGCTCAGGCCGGTGACTGTTGGTGGCGTCGTGGTGTCGAACGCCACACTGCACAATGAGGATGAAATTGCCCGCAAGGATTTGCGCATCGGTGACACGGTCACGGTGCAGCGGGCAGGCGACGTCATCCCGCAGATTGTTGCAGTGATCGTAGAAAAACGCCCGCGCGGCGCGAAACCTTATGAATTTCCAAAAGTCTGTCCGGCTTGCGGCAGCCATGCGGAGCGTGAGGAGCGCGACACGGGCAAAACCGATGTGGTGCGGCGCTGCACCGGCGGGCTCATTTGCCCGGCGCAACGGGTGGAACGGCTCAAGCATTTTTCCTCGCGCAATGCTTTCGATATCGAGGGGCTTGGCGATAAAATCATCGAGGAATTTTACCACGACGGCCTTATTCAATCCCCGTCGGATATTTTCACGCTAGCGGCGCGCAATGAACGCGCCCTCAAGAAGCTGAAGGACCGCGAAGGCTGGGGCGAGGCCAGCGTCAAGAAGCTGTTTGAGGCCATTGATCAGCGCCGCAGCATTGCCCTTGACCGTTTTATTTTTGCCCTCGGCATTCGACATGTGGGTGAAACCACGGCGCGGGTTCTGGCACGGGCCTATGGCTCGGCGGAGCATTTCCGCGACCAAATGATTGCGGCCTCTCATCGTGATGAGGAAGCGTGGAATGAACTCAATGCCATTGATGGCATCGGAGCAATCGTTGCCGAAGCGATCACGCAATTCTTTGGCGAGGGCCATAACATCGAGGTGGTCAATGAGTTGCTGAAGCATGTGACGCCATCGGCCCTTGCTGCCGTTGCGGCTTCGTCGCCGGTCTCGGGAAAAACCGTGGTGTTTACCGGGGCCCTCGAACTGATGACGCGCGAGGAAGCAAAATCCATGGCCGAGCGGCTGGGGGCCAAGGTGGCGGGCTCGGTTTCCAAGAAAACGGATCTGCTGGTGGCAGGCCCGGGGGCGGGCTCC
>JACMJT010000402.1 GCA_014380505.1 Hyphomicrobiales bacterium
CGCTGGCGGATTTCGTTGAAGTCAAGAAGAAGCATGGCTTTCAGCTTCTCGCCGATGAGGCCCATTCCTTCGGCGTGCTCGGGCCCCATGGCCGCGGCCTTGCCGATGAGGTCGGGCTTGAGGATGATATTGATTTCATTGTTGGCACGTTTTCCAAGAGCGTTGGCGCCATTGGTGGTTTTGGGGCGGGCAACCACCCGCTGTTTGAAACGCTGCGCTATGCCATGCGACCCTACATGTTCACGGCCTCGTCGTCGCCTGCTTCCATTGCGACATCGCTTGCCGCCATCAAGAAGCTGGCCGCCGAGCCGGAACGCCGGGACCGGTTGCGGGCCAATTCGGCCCGGCTCTTTGCCGGTTTCAAGAGTCTTGGACTTGATATGGGCTGTGACATGGTGAGCCCGGTGATTGCGGTTAAATGTGCCGATGAGGTTTCAACAATCGCCATGTGGAATGCCCTGCTGGAAGCGGGAGTGTATGTGAACATTGCCCTGCCGCCGGGCACGCCGAGCAAGCTGTGCCTGCTCCGCTGTTCCGTATCGGCGGCGCACAGTTTTGATGACATCGACAAGATCATCGCGCTGTTTGGAAAAGTCGTGGCGAGCCGGGCGGCGGCCTAGCGAATTGCGCCCTTGCGGAGCAGTGCGGGAAGCAGCAGCAGTCCGGCAATGATGGGGTGCCTTCTCTGCCAGCCGGCGAGAATGATTTTCTCTCCCGAGTGCCGTTCTATTTTCCAGACGATGTAATCGGCCCCGCCCTGAAAGGTGAAGGCGGCTTTGATCAGACGCAGCACTGACCAGCCTTTGCCCGTCAACCGGCGCAGGGTTTGGCTGGCATGAATGGGAACTTCTGAAGCCAGAAGCCTTGCTGCTTCCCTGTAATAATCGGGCGCTGAGGAAACAATGCTAGCGGCGCGATTGGCTTTCTCGGAGCGAAACTCGGTTTTGTAAGTCGCGCTGAAACCGGCCGTCCAGATAGCCAGTACATCGGTTTCAGTCGTCAAAGCCTTCGCATTGGCAAATCCGGTTCGCAACGCTTCAGAAATACCGGCGACGACTTCATCTCTAGTCCTATCATCCCGCGCATAGACGAGAGCAGAGGGTTGCGAGAAGCGGGCCCAGAAATAGGGGTTGCTGGTTTCCCGCGTCATCCATTTTGAAAAGAGCCGCAAGGGAAGGAGCGCATATTTGGCCCGCAGGCGCTGACCATCAAATTCCGTCTCGACATAATAGACATTGGGCGGAACAATGCAGCAGGCAACGCGGCTGATGATGTTTGGGCTGACGCCGGAAAAATTTTCCGTAAGGACATAAAAATCCATCAGCGTGTCCGCCACTGCAACGCCCCGGAGACATGATCCATAGGCGAGGATGGCAACGGCGCCTTGGTGCTTCAGGCGTAAGGCATCCGCCATGGCGCGGAGTTCCGGCAGCACGTCGCGGGCCAGCGAAGCCTTGCAGAATTCCTTTACGTTTTCTGGCGAGGTCGTCATCAGCCGCAGAGATAGGTGAAAACCGTTCCGGTTTCCACCTTCAAGGGCTCATTTTCCGGGGCATCAAAGAATTCACCGTCGATCACGAAGCTGATGGGGCAGGTGATTTCCAGCCTGGCGCTGGAAAAACTCACCGCTCCTTCCGGCATTTTCCGGTTCTCGCCGGCATACATGATGGGCAGGAGCCAGCGGGAAATGCTGGGCACGGGGTAGGGGAAGACCGAGGTGCGGATGGGCCCAAGTTTCGGGCCCCAGAAGGGCCTTGCCCCGAGGATGAGTTTTTCAAGGGTGGTGGAGAATGCCAGAAGCTGGGTGCCGCTGCTGAATTCACGGCCATCGCTGGTCACTTGAATGGGAAATGGACGATCAAAGCGGGTCACATCATGGGGATTGGGTTTGGTGAACATGGTGCGGCCGGCGGCGCTGGCGAGCGTTGCAAACGTTGCCCAGTTTCCCTTAACGCCCTTGGCGTTGAAAACGCGCTGGCAGAACAGCGTGGCTTCCGACGCC
>JACMJT010000403.1 GCA_014380505.1 Hyphomicrobiales bacterium
GCTCGCTCCCGCCGCCGAAGCGCTCGGCATCAACCTCATCTGGTTCGGCGTGCTGATCGGCGCCAACATGCAGACCAGCTTCATGCACCCGCCCTTCGGTTTCGCATTATTTTATCTGCGCGGCATCGCTCCACCGAGTGTCCGCAGCAGCGACATCTATTGGGGCGCCATTCCCTGGGTCGTCCTGCAGGTCATGCTGGTGGCGATCCTGATTGCCTTCCCGCAACTGGTGACGGCTTTCCTCGAAGGCGATGTTGCCGTCGATCCCAACATCGAAATCATCATTCCCGGCACGGGCGATGACGGCGATCTGACGCAGCCCCCGGTGATCGAATGAGCAGTCACTTGTCTCCGGGCTGGGGGCCGTCGTAACCCGCGATGATGATCACATCCGCCTGCGAGGCGGCTTTGCGGACGGCGAGGGCGCCCGCGTACTCAGCCGACCGGTAGCAGGCCAAGGCGGCATCGTAGCTGGGAAACTCGAGCACGACGTTCCGCCCCCGCGCAACGCCCTCGGGATTCTCGAAGGGACCGCCGCGGACGATAAACCGGGCGCCGAACTTCGTAAGCGCCTTGGCGTTTGCTGCGATATAACCCTTGTAGGCCTCCTCATCGCGGACATCGACGCGGGCGATCCAATAGCCTTTTGGCACCATCGTCTCCCGCTCAAAGCGCCTTCTTGCGCTGCTGCCTTATCATGAATGTATCGTAAGTATATTCCGAAAACTGCGCCCACAGATAGGCATCGGCGCGGAACGCCGTCATTGAGTCGTAAATCTTCTTGAAGGGCGCATTCGATGCGGTGATCTCGTCATAGGTCTCGTTGGCGGCATTGAAGCATGCTTCGAGGACGTCCTGTGGATAGGGTGCGAATTTCGCACCCGCAGCCGCCAGTTTCTTCAATCCGCCCGGATTTCGTGCGTCGTATTTCGCCTGCATGTCCGAATTGACAGCTTGGCAGGCAACCTTGACGATCGATTGGTAGGCGGGCGGAAGCTCGGCCCATTTCGCCGTGTTGACCATGGTGTGCAGCATGGGGCCGCCTTCCCACCAGCCGGGATAATAGTAATAGGGGGCGACCTTGTAGAAGCCGAGTTTCTCATCGTCATAGGGTCCGACCCATTCGGCGGCGTCGATGGTGCCTTTCTCCAGCGCCTGGTAAATTTCGCCGCCGGCGATCTGCTGTGGCACCACGCCGATCTTCGAAATGACCTTGCCGCCGAAACCGCCGATCCGCATCTTGACGCCCTGCATGTCGGCGATCGACTTGATCTCCTTGCGGAACCAGCCCCCCATCTGCGCTCCCGTATTGCCGCAGGGAAAAGCGATGAGATTGTGGGTGGCATAGAACTCATTCATCAGATCCAGACCGCCGCCGTAATACATCCAGGCGTTCTGCTGGCGCGAGTTGAGGCCGAAGGGCACGGCGGTTCCGAAGGCAAAGGTCGGATCCTTGCCCCAGTAATAATAACTCGCCGTGTGGCACATTTCCACGGTTCCCGCCGACACGGCGTTCGCCGCCTCAAGACCTGGGACAATTTCATTAGCGGCCAAAACCTGAATCTGGAATTTGCTGTCGGTCGCTTCCGCCACGTATCTCGAGAATGTCTCGGCCGCGCCGTAGATCGTATCGAGCGCCTTGGGAAAACTCGATGTGATGCGCCATTTGAGTTCGGGCATGGATTGGGCGATGGCGGGGCTTGTAAGGGTCGCGGTCGCGGCCGTTGCCACACCGGCCGACCTTATGAATTTGCGGCGATCCATTCATTGTCTCCTTGGCCATTCGGCGGTTTCGTTTCCACACTACAGCGGAAAAATTTCATCCGGGCAATCGCTGATACTTCCGTCTCTAAAATGGGCTACGATGCCCTGGGCAATTCAGGCAGGAGAGGCAACAAATGACCGCCACGCGAACGGAACGGGACTCGATCGGCGATCTCGAAATCCCCGCCGGGGCCGATTATGGCATCCACACGGCCCGCGCCGTCGCCAATTTCCCGATCACCGGCATCCTGCTCCACCACTATCCCGAACTCATCCAGTCCCTCGCCATGGCCAAGAAGGCGGCCGCCATGGCCAACCGCGATCTGGGCACCCTGGAACCGGCGATCGCCGCCGCCATCATCCAGGCTTGCGATCTCATCATTGGGGGCGGCAGCGTCGATCAATTCGTCGTCGACATGTTGCAGGGCGGTGCTGGCACCTCCACCAACATGAATGCCAACGAGGTGGTCGCCAACCTTGCGTTGAAGCTCCTCGGCCGCCCGCGCGGCGACTATGCGACGGTCAATCCCAACGACCATGTGAATCTCTCGCAATCGACCAATGACGTCTATCCAACGGCGGTGCGCCTCACCATCCTGCGCAATTGCCCGGAGTTGATCGAAAGCCAGCGCGCCCTCAAGGATGTACTTCTCATCAAAGCCAGGGAATTCGACGACGTGATCAAGGTCGGCCGCACCCAGCTCATGGATGCCGTGCCCATGCGTCTGGGCTCCGAGTTCCGCGCCTTCGCCGTCACCATTGGCGAGGACATCGACAGGCTTCGCGAATTCGCCAATCTGCTGCGCGAAGTCAATCTGGGCGGCACCGCCATCGGCACCGGCATCAACACGCCGGAAGGGTATTCGGCGAAAGTGATCCAGCACCTCTCGGATATTTCCGGCGTGGCACTGGTGCCGGCTGGCGATCTGATCGAGGCCACCTCCGACATGGGTGCCTTCGTCACGTTCTCGGGCGTCTTGAAGCGCATCGCCGTCAAACTTTCAAAAATGTGCAACGACCTTCGCCTCCTCAAC
>JACMJT010000404.1 GCA_014380505.1 Hyphomicrobiales bacterium
GGTCGGTTCGCCTTATGGGGCACGCCACAAGCGTGCGCCTGGAGGCAAATTTCTGGGTCATTGTCGAGGACATCGCCGCAGCCCAGGGCATGCCGCTGGCCCGTTTCCTGACCCAGCTCTATGAAGAGGCGCTGGAAATCCACGGCGAGGTGAGCAATTTTGCTTCGCTGTTGCGGTGCTGCTGCCTCAATTACCTGGCGCGTGATTTCGATCATGCGAGGTTGCGAGTGGAGACCCAGGCCGCGGCGTAGTATTCCACTAATACCACTGCCGCTTCCCGGACAGCTAGAACGGGACTCCAAGGAAGCAAAATGTGGCTACGGTCGGCAATACCTGCCTTGTTTTTGTGCGCCATCGCGGCCTGTCCGGCCATGGGCACCGACGACGCGGGCGCGAAACTGTACAAGAACCACTGTGGCGCGTGTCATTCGATCGACCCGGCGGCCAAGCCGCGCCAGGGGCCAAACCTTCACGGGCTTTTTCAACGCAAGGCCGGCACGCTCGACGGCTACAAATTTTCCGCGGGCCTCAAGGCGGCGGGTTGGGAATGGACGCCGGAACAGCTCGACCTATGGCTGACCGATGCCAAGGCGCTGGTGCCGGATACTCTGATGTCGGTTTACAAGCAGAAAGACCCCGCCAAGCGCAAACTCATCATCGATTACCTTGCCGCCAACGCCAGCAACTAGAAGGAAGAACCATGGCGAAAGCCATACACACCATGATCCGCGTGATGGACGAAGCGAAGTCCGTTGACTTCTACGGCAAGGCCTTCGGCCTCAAGGTGAAGGACCGTTTCGGATTTGACGGCTTCACGCTGGTCTATCTCAAGAACGACGAGAACGACTTCGAGGTCGAGCTGACGATCAATCACGACCGGACCGAGGCTTATGCCCACGGTACCGGCTACGGCCACTTGGCGATCTCGGTCAGCGACATTGAAATCGAACACAGCCGCTTCGAAACGCTCGGCCTCAATCCGAACCCGATTAAGGAGTTCCATCGCGACGGCGCGCTGATGGCCAAGTTCTTTTTTGTGACAGACCCCGATGGCTACAAGATCGAGGTGCTGCAACGGCACGGCAGATACACATAAGAAAAACGGCATTCATGGAGGAAAGACAATGAGACTGATCGACAGGACACCAAAAATATCCCGCCGGACTCTGCTCCGGACGGGCAGCATGACGGCGGCGGCTGCGGCGATGGCGCCCGCAACTGTGGTGACCGGCAAGGCTTGGGCGGCAGCGCCTGTGGCTGTCTCGGCCGATACCCATGCCACGCTGGTCAAGATGGCGCGCGATATCTATCCGCACGACAAGCTCACCGACCAGCACTACGCCAAGGTCATCGACGGGCTCGATGCCGCCGCCAAGGACGATGTGGCGGGAAAGGACATGCTGGAAAAGGGCGTGGCGCAGCTTGATGGCATTTCCGAGCGCATGGGCCATGGCAAATACGCCGCCAGCTCCAAGGAAGAGGACCGTATTGCCGTGCTCAAAGAAATCGAAAAGCAGGATGGCGCATTCTTTCACAAGATCCGCGGCAGCCTTGTCACCGGCATTTACAACAACCCGGAGGTCTGGCCGATCTTTGGCTACGAGGGCGAAAGCGCCTCGCAGGGCGGTTATATCAGCCGCGGCTTCGGCGACATCAACTGGCTGACTTAGGGGAGATTGCACAATGGCTACTTTTGATCGGAACGATTCGAGTGTTGTCGTCGTCGTCGGCTCAGGCGCCGGTGGCGGAACGCTCGCCAATGAACTGGCCCAGAAGGGCGTCAAGGTCGTTTGCCTGGAAGCGGGCGGACGCCACGAGACGGAGGATTTCCAGAACGACGAGTGGGGCA
>JACMJT010000405.1 GCA_014380505.1 Hyphomicrobiales bacterium
ACCAGATTGCCGGCGAGCACGCCTGCTGAGGTATTGAGGCCGGCCACGCGCCCGCCGATCATGGTGTTGCGCATGACGATGACCATGTCGGGCCCGGGGCTGATCATGATAAGGACGGTGATTCCCACCACGACGAGGATTTGATCGAGCATGCGGCATCTCCCGTTGCTGAAACCGTGAATGGTATAGGAAAATCGCCCGCCCGGAAATCGCGGAATTGTATCAGGCGGCCCGCGAATGGAAGGCGGGCGGCAGGCTGTAACCGGGGGCCAGCATGGCGAGGGGATCGATCAGGCCATCGCGGAGGCCAACGATGAGATCGCGATAGGCTTCGGCCTGCGTAATGAGATCGGAGGTTGCCATGCGGCGGCCGGCGTGGATGGCGAAGGCTTCGAGATAGGCCATGCCGCAGAGATACGCCGTCTGATTGAAGGGAACGAGAAGATGATCGACGGTGAAGCGATTGCGGCCTTGCGCCTGATAGGCCTCTCCGCTGCCGCCGGTGGAGACGGCCTGCATCATGAATTTGCCCGAGAGCCGCGTGCCGCCGGGGCCATAGGCCCAGCCGTTTTCCAGGACGAGGTCGAGCCATTCCTTGATGATGGCGGGCGAGGAATACCAGTAAAAGGGATGTTGCAGGACGATCAGGTCATGGGCGAGCAGGAGGTGCTGCTCCGCTGGCACATCGATGGCGAAATGGGGATGCGCCGCATAGAGATCGTGGACCGTGACATTCGGAAGGCCGGTGATGGCGGCGAGGAGGGCTTTCTGCACCACGGAGCCGGAGGGCTTCGGATGGGCGAAGATCACGAGAATTTTCATGGGGCGCAGTGTGGCGGACGGCGGGCGAAAGATAAAGATGGACGAACGGGGTTTGCGTCACACGGCCGGTTGAGAGTTCAACCACTCGATGACCTGATCGGCGCTCTTGTCCGGCGGGAAAACCGGGTAGAAAACATGGACGATCTCGTCATCCTTGCACACCAGCGTCACCCGCCGGTGAAGGTGGCCGGGTCCACCTTCACCGGCATTACGGGAAGGCGGAGGGCTTTACCGAGCGCCAGCTTCTCATCGCTTAGAAGCTCATAGGGCAAATGGATGCGCTCGACTTCGCCCTGAAGATATTTGGGCGACTGGGTGGCGAGCCCGAACACCTTTGCACCCAGTTTCGACAGTTCATTCTGGTGATCGCGGAAAGAACAGCTTTGCGGGGTACAGCCCCTGGCGCCCGGGATCTCGTCCCAATTGTCCGGCAGAGCGGAATTATCTGCGCCCGACATCGGATAGATGTAAATCACGGTCAGGCCTTCAAGCTTCGACAAATCGACGGTGCGGCCCGAGGAGCTGACAAGCTTAACCGGTGAAAGACTTTCGCCCACAAGATGATCGCAAGCGCCATCATCGACGGGCACCGGCAAGTTGGCGGGCAATTTGGGCGCCGGCATCATGGGACTTGCCGGGTCGTCATCGCCTTGGTGCCTTCGTAGCGCAGGCGTTTGCACATCACGGCGAAGCCATCGAGGTTATCGACGATGCGGCCGAAGATGCAGACCTGGTTGGGATGGGGACGGCCATCGGCGGTATAGATCGTGGTGGGGAAATTCACGAAGGCATTGCGGCCGTAGGCGATGGTCACTTCCTCGATATAGGGGTCCCAGACGATATCGCCGGGGCTGAGGCGCTGGAAGCGGTTCTCCAGTTCGTAGCCAAGCGCGTCAAGCAATGGCACGCGGTCGAGATAGAAGGCGGCGTGGCCGAACCAGGCGCAGTGGATCATGTTGCCGGTGTAGGGCAGGACATCCCAGAAGGCCTTGCAGGTTTTTGGCGCGAGCTTGTCCAGGAGAACGGCGCCGAATGACTCACCGCCCATTTCCATGGCGATGCGGGGAGCGTCGGTGGGGATGGTGTTAGGGATTTCGAAACGGTCGTACCACCAGCCGTCCCACATCTGGCGCTGGGCGGTTTTATTTTCCGGATCGATGCCGATGTCGGAGCGTTTCGCGGCCATGGATTGATATTAAGGGGAGCCGCAGGAGCTCCAAAGGCCACTTCACTGGTGGATCGGAGAGTCCAGTTACCC
>JACMJT010000406.1 GCA_014380505.1 Hyphomicrobiales bacterium
ATGTTTTCGCCGCGCAGCGTGGCGGTTTTTTTGCCGTCGATGTAGACGGGGGCGGATGGTAATTCGCCGGTGCCGGGCAGCGAGATTCCAATGTCGGCATGCTTGGATTCACCGGGGCCGTTCACGATGCAGCCCATGACGGCGAGCGACAGGTTTTCAAAACCCGGGTAATCCTTGCGCCAATCGCCCATGCGGTCACGCACGTAGAACTGGATGTCCTGGGCTAGCTCCTGAAACACAGTTGAGGTGGTGCGACCACAGCCGGGACAGGCGATCACCATCGGCGCGAAGGCGCGAAGCCCCATGGTTTGCAGAATTTCCTGGGCGACGAGAACTTCGCGGGTGCGGTCGCCGCCGGGTTCCGGGGTGAGCGAAATGCGGATGGTATCGCCAATGCCTTCCTGCAGCAGAACACCGAGGGCCGCGGTGGAGGCCACGATGCCTTTCGAGCCCATGCCCGCTTCGGTGAGGCCCAAATGCAGGGCATGTTCGCTGCGCGTGGCAAGCAGGCGGTAGACGGCGATCAGGTCTTGGACCTCCGAACACTTGGCCGAAATCACGATCTGGTCTGCGGCCATGCCCAATTCCTCGGCGCGGGCGGCAGACAGGATGCCGGACTGCACCACGGCTTCATGCATGACGGCACGCGCGTCTATCGGATTTACGGAGCGGTGGTTTTCATCCATCAGCGCGGTGAGCAGCGCTTGATCAAGCGAGCCCCAGTTTACGCCGATGCGCACCGGGCGGCGGAACTTCAGCGCGGTTTCAATCATGCTGGAGAAGTTGCGGTCTTTCTTCTCCTTGAAGCCCACATTGCCGGGGTTGATGCGGTATTTCGCCAAAGCTTCGGCGCAGGCCGGATGGTCATTGAGCAGGGTGTGGCCGTTGTAATGGAAGTCCCCCACGAGCGGCACGGAGACGCCCATCTGGTCCAGCCGGTCGCGGATATGGGGCACGGCCTTGGCCGATTCATCGCGGTCCACGGTGATGCGGACAAGTTCGGAGCCAGCCCTTGCAAGGTCTGCCGTCTGCCGGGCGGTGCCTTCAACATCGGCGGTGTCCGTATTGGTCATGGACTGCACGACAACGGGCGCGCCGTTGCCCACCTGGATCTGGCCCACCATGACTGCGTGCGATTTTCGCCGTGTTTCTCTCGCCGAATAGGACATCATTGCTCCCTGCCCCCTAACTGGCCTGCGGAACCAGCAACGTCAAGGCGAAGAAACAACTTGCCGCCAGAACAACGCAGGGGCCGGAAGCGCCGCCAATAAAGGCCGAGGCGAGAAGCCCGCAGACCACCGAGAGGCCGGCAATTGCGGCAGCAATGAAAGCCATGCTTTCCGGCGTTGTAGCCATGCGGCGGGCGGCGGCGGCGGGAATGACCATGAGGGCGGTGATGAGCAGGAGGCCGACAATTTTCATGGCAATGGCGGTCATCACGGCAATGAGCAGGATAAAGCCGAGCTCCACCCGCTCAACCCTGACGCCTTCCGCGCGGGCCAGTTCTTCATGCACGGAAGTTGCGATCAAATCGCGCCACATCAGGGCGAGGCTGGCGAGCACGACGCCAGTGCCGATCCATACGGCAAAAACATCGTAAGTCGAAACCGTCAGCACATCGCCGAAGAGAATATCCATGTGATCGGACGCAGCACCTGTTGCGAGGCCAACCACGATCAGGCCAAGAGCCAGGGCCGTATGGGACAGAATGCCGAGCAATGTATCGGTGGCCAGACCCTGCTGGCGGCGGAGCGCGAGGAGAAGCAAGGCGAGAACAACGGCGGTGACAACGGCGCCAAGCGTTACGTTGAAGCTGAAGAGCAATCCCAGCCCCACGCCAAGCAGGCCGGAGTGCGCCAGGCTTTCACCGAAATAGGCCATGCGCCGCCAGACGATGAAACAGCCCACGGGACCGGAGACAAGGGC
>JACMJT010000407.1 GCA_014380505.1 Hyphomicrobiales bacterium
GCCGCGACGGTCACTCGAGCCGCGGCGGACGTGAATAAAACAGGGCGGCTCAGGCGAAGGCCTGAGCCGATACTCATGCAAGAATGGAGTTTGCAATGACAAGATCAACCACCCAAGCGGCCAGCAGCACGAGTTCGCCGCTCGTGACCGTACCGTTGGCTTCGGTCATCCAGACGCTCGCCCGGTGGCATCAATGCCGCCGCGATGCACGGCACCTCGAAGGACTTTCCGACCACCAGCTCAAGGACATCGGCCTCACCCGCGGCGCCATCACGGCGGCGGTCAACGGCCGCCTCCGTTAACAACACCGAACCCCCAAGTAGGAGCCAACCTTCCATGCCCCCCTATCGCAACCCCGAAACACTGGCGATCCATTCCGGGCCGCGGATGGACAGCGCGACCGGCGCTGTCGCGGTGCCAATCTATCAGACGAGCTCATTTCAGTTTCAGGATACCGAGCACGCCGCGGACCTGTTTGGCCTCAAGAAACTCGGGAATATCTACAGCCGGGTTTCGAACCCCACCTGCGATGCGCTTGAAGCGCGAATGGCCGCCCTCGAAGGCGGTGCCGCGGGATTGGCGGTGAGCTCGGGGCAGGCCGCATCCGCGCTTTCGATCCAGAATATCTGCCGGGCCGGCGACAATATTGTGAGCTCGACCGATCTCTACGGGGGCACTTGGAATCTTTTTGCCCACACCTTCGCCGCGATGGGCATCGAAGTGCGGTTCGTCGATCCGGCGAACCCCGAGGCGTTCCGAAACGCCACCGACGCACGCACGCGCGCTTATTATGCCGAGACGCTGCCAAATCCGAAGCTCACCGTGTTTCCAATTGCAGAAGTGGCGGCAATCGGGCGGGAGCTTGGCGTGCCGCTGATCATGGACAATACCGCAACGCCGGTGATCTGCCGGCCTTTGGATTTTGGTGCGGCGATCGTCGTTTATTCGACGACAAAATATATCGGCGGCCATGGCACCTCAATCGGCGGCATGATCATCGATGGCGGCAATTTCGATTGGGCCGCGAACGAGGCCCGTTTCCCCATGCTGACGCGGCCCGACCCGAGCTACCACGGCGCGGTGTGGACAGAGGCGGCCGAACCGCTTGGACCCATTGCCTACATCCTCAAGGCGCGCGTGACACTGCAACGCGATCTCGGCATGCCGATGAGCCCGTTCAACGCGTTTCACTTCCTGCAGGGACTCGAGACCTTGGCACTGAGAATGCGCGAGCATTGCCGGAATGGCCAGGCGGTTGCCGAGTTCCTGTCGCGTCATCCGGCGGTTGCGCGGGTGATTTATCCAGGCTTTGCCCAGGCTCGGGAGATCGCGCGGCGGGCGAAGCGCTATCTCAGCGGCGGTAACGGTGGCCTGGTCGGATTCGAGCTCAAGAACGGCGCCGACGCCGGCCGCTGGTTTATCGACTCCCTGAAAATGATCTACCATGTCGCCAATATCGGTGATGTCCGCACACTGGCTATCCATCCCGCTTCGACCACGCATTCGCAGTTGACGCCGGCGGAGCAACTAGCCACCGGCGTGACGCCAGGCTATGTCAGGCTTTCGGTCGGCATCGAGCATATCGATGATATTGTCGCCGACATTTCCCAAGCCTTAGAGGCCAGCAGTGGAGAACAGGCTGAAGCGGCCTGAAAAAATGAAGGTGGAAGGGAGGCGCGCTCCCTTCCACCCTTTCATACTGGAAAAATCGTCGAATGAACCTGTTTCCACTCAAGAATCCGCACGGACTTGCGGAGGCCGGTAGGCCAAAAGGGGTCGGCTTTCACGAGCGCGTCCACCTGCTCGGCCGTATCGGCGGTCACTAGCCACAGTCCACCGGCGGGCGTTCGCTGTTTCGCATCCATGAGGGGACCGGCGGACACAATAGACTTTGCATTTTTCTTGAGGAACGCGAGGTGAGCTTCCATGTGGGCTGGCCGCTTATCCGCGTGGCGATCGTCATCTTCGAACAGGACGGCATAGAGTGTCGGCATCTCCTAGCACACCTGCGCCCAGCCGCAGCCGTTGCCGCCGCACAGCCATTGCCAGTTGCAGGCACCTTGGGCTGGCTGGGCGCGTTTGAGCGCGTCGATTTCGTGGAGGAGTTCATCATTGCCGGCCGCTAGGCCCCGGGCTTCGTCCAGTATGGTGTTGATGTTGTAGCTGGCAGGCGTTTTGGCCTTGGGGTCCGACACGCTGGCGCCGAGTTTGAACAGCAGCCGGGCGCCCAGCAGCAGCATCTGCGGGTCTTTGTCGCCATGGCCCACGGAAATGAGCTGGTGGGCGAGCGCCACACGGGCTTGCGCTGCCTCAAGGGCTTCGCCCTTGAGGGGCTCGGGCGTCGAGCCCGCGAACGCCGACGATACGGCCAACCATGTGACCGCCGCCGCCAAAATCATTCTCATTGAACATCCTCCAGAAGAAGGGCCGCACGGCCAAACTTTTTCATGGCGCTTCGCTGCCGGGCGATTTCCGCAAGGCCGACGCGGGCCTTCCAATTGCCGGCGGCGCGCGCAGACCTCAGAGTCTTCTCCGCGGCGTCGAACCGGCCCAGCCGCAATAAGGCCCAGCCGTAATTGTTGAGAAGCTTGGCCGCCAGTTGGCGATCCTTGCGCGGTTCCGCCAAAAGTTTCTCGGCGGCAGCGCGCATGACGATTTCGGCGGAGGTGAAATCCCGATCCGCAATCAAAGCGTGGCCACGGTTGTTCGCCGTCCAGCCCCGATCCGCCGGTTCCGGGCGCATGCCGGGAAATGCTTCGAGATTGGTGGCCGAAGCCCAGTCCGCCACGGCATCGCCGCCAGCAAATACCGCCGACCCGCCGTCGGGCAACCGCACCCGGTTCAGCGCCAGGTATTTCATCACTCGCTTGCGGCCATCGGGCTTGGAGGCGGCTCTTTGCACCTGGGCTGCCTTGGTGCGCTGAATTGTCCAGTCGAGCTGCTTGCGGAAGCTCGGATCGTCGGGCAGGCTCGCATGCACCATTTGACTCATATGGGCTTGCAGGGGGTCGACCATGCCGACAGCACCCGCCACGTCTTCCAGCACGGTGCCGTCGCCATAGCCGCTCGAGCGCTCCTCGATCACCACATCGTCGGGATTGTGCTTGACGCTCGACGCCTTGCTGTAAATCGTTGAATTGCGGTAGCGCGTCAGTACGATGGCATCGATGGTGGTGGGCATGTCGGCTCGGCCATAGAGGAACACGGAATTTCCCGACTGGCTGCCGTAGCCGTTCTGCATCATGCCGCACAGCATCTCTTCGGCGCGCCCAAGCTGGCGGGGCAGGAAGGC
>JACMJT010000408.1 GCA_014380505.1 Hyphomicrobiales bacterium
ATCGGAGGAGCCGCAGGAGCGTTTCCGCCGAAGAGCGGCTGGGCCGCCGTCACCGGTTCCGTCGATGCGGGTTCGATTGCGTTCTTTCTCATTATCTTCATGTGGACGCCGCCCCATTTCTGGGCGCTGGCCCTGTGGCGCGACGGGGATTACGCGAAGGCTGGCATTCCCATGCTGCCGGTTGTTGCGGGCCAAGCGGAAACCCGCCGCCAGATCCTGATTTACTCCGCCGTTCTCGTTCCCATCACTTTCCTTCCCGCCATCGTGGGAATTGCCGGCCTGCTGTACACGGTTGCGGCGGCAGTCCTCGGTGCGATGTTTCTCTATCACGCCATTCAGGTCTATCGCCTTCGTGAAGGTGTAGAGGCGGATAGGGCTTGCAAGAAATTGTTCGGATTTTCGATCCTCTGGCTCTTTCTCATCTTCGCGTTCATCCTCATCGAACGTGCTTTGGGCCTTGCACAATTCCAGCCGGTGTTTGGATGACGAAGGCCATGGAACCCTTCAGCCCGCAAGACATGAAGCACCGCAGGGCACGCGCCGTTGCCATGGCCCTGATCCTGGTGGGGCTCGTCGTCCTGTTCTTCGTAACAACCATTGTGCGCCTTGGCGGCGGCGTTTCCCTGCGGGGTTTTTGAGATGGCGGCCCCAACCCGGAACAAAAACCGCCGAGTCGCAATGATTGCCGGCGGGGGCGCGCTCGCCATGCTTGGCTTGGCCTACGCGTCCGTGCCCCTCTATGCCCTGTTCTGCCAGGCGACAGGCTTTGGCGGCACCCCGCAACGCGCCGACGCCGCCCCTGCGGAAACGGCCCAGCAAACCATATCTATCCGCTTCGATGCCAACACTGCGGGGAGCCTCGACTGGATATTCAACGCCGGCCAGACCACCATGACGGTGAAGGCGGGCGAACAGAACATGGCCTATTACCGCGCGGCGAACACCTCCAATCGCCAGTTGACCGGTTCGGCGGTGTTCAACGTGACGCCCGTGAGTGCCGGCATCTATTTCAACAAGATCGAATGCTTCTGCTTCACCGAGCAGACGCTGAAGCCCGGCGAGAGCGTCGATATGCCGGTGGTGTTTTTTGTCGATTCAGCGATCCTGGAAGATCCGGATACAAGGTCGATCAAGGAGATCACGCTCTCCTATACGTTCTATCCGGTTGATAAACCAAAGCCGGTGTCGCAGGTAAAAGCTTCCATCGGTGGAATTTCGAATTAGCGGAGTTACGGACATGGCCGACGCCCACGCAAAAAATCACGACTACCATCTGGTGGACCCGAGCCCGTGGCCCATCGTGGGCGCGATTTCCGCCTTCATCACCGCTGTCGGCGCCGTTTTCTGGATGCACAGCCAGATCGGCCCGTGGGTCATGATCCTTGGTTTCGCGGGCATCCTCTACACCATGTTCATGTGGTGGCGCGATGTGATCATTGAGGCCCACCGGGGCGATCACACGCCGGTCGTGGGCCTCCACCTGCGCTACGGCATGATCATGTTCATCGTGTCCGAGGTGATGTTCTTCGTCGCCTGGTTCTGGGCCTTCTTCGACGCCAGCCTTTTCGCCGGCGAGGCCATCCAGGAATCGCGCGTGGCCGTGACCGGCGGTGTGTGGCCGCCAGTGGGCACCCATATTTTCGATCCGTGGCACTTGCCTTTGGTCAATACGCTGATCCTGCTGACCTCCGGCACGACCGTCACCTGGGCTCACCATGCACTGCTTAACAACGACCGTGAGGGCCTCAAATGGGGTCTCATCGCAACCATAGCGCTCGGTGTGCTGTTCACCACCATCCAGGCCTATGAATATGCCCATGCGGCTTTCGGATTTAACCGCGCGGTGGAGGGCAATATCTACGGCTCGACCTTTTTCATGGCCACGGGCTTCCATGGCTTCCACGTCCTGATCGGCACGCTGTTCCTGATCGTTTGCCTGTTCCGCGCCTTGGCCGGGCATTTCACGCCGAAGCAGCATTTCGGTTTTGAGGCGGCGGCCTGGTACTGGCACTTCGTCGACGTGGTGTGGCTGTTCCTGTTTTTCTGCGTCTATATCTGGGCGTCGGCGGGCGTGGTCATTCCAGCGGAATGACCGATAATTACTATCCCGATATCTCGCCCCTGAAGACGGGCCTTGCCGGCAGATGCCCGCGCTGCGGCCGGGGACCACTGTTTTCGGGTTATCTTACGGTTGCCAAATCCTGCTCAAGCTGCGGCTTGTCCTTTGACTTTGCCGACAGCGGCGACGGTGCGGCGTGGTTCGTCATGCTGTTCGTGTGCATCGCCGGCGTGGGATCGATCCTCGGCATCGAGGTGGCCTACGCGCCGCCATTCTGGGTCCATGTGCTGATTGCCGTGCCCGTGCTCATCATCCTGCCCATGGTGCTCCTGCGGCCGGTCAAGGGCCTCCTCCTGTGCCAGCAGTGGAAAACCGGCGCCAGCGAAGGCCGGCACGTGAAGTGAACCGGCCCCGTTCCATCTGGCCCGTCATCATCGCAAGTACACTGGGTATCCTGCTCCTCTGCGGCCTCGGCGCATGGCAGTTGCAACGTCTCGCGCACAAACAGGCGCTGCTGGCCGAGATCGATCGCCGTGCCATGGCGGCACCTGTCGATCTGGCCGAGGCCTCGAAGCGCCAGCAGAGCGGAGAGAACATCGAGTTCATGAAGGTCTCTACCAGAGGTCGGTTTCTCCACGATGCCGAAAAACACATGATCGCTGCCTTCGAGGGCAATCCCGCGTGGGAAGTGGTGACGCCGCTGGTGACGGCGGACAATACTCTCGTCCTCGTCGACCGGGGTCTGGTGCCTGACGGGCAGCGCGATACCGCCAAGCGGGCAGAAATTGCTCCAACGGGCGATGTCGAGGTCTCAGGTCTCGTTCTTAAACATGATGGCAATCGCGGGTTCTTCAGCCCCGACAACGACATCAAAGCCAACATGTGGTTCTGGTGGGATGTGCCTGCCATGCTGGCAAACACCTCCGCGCCGCCGGATGCCAAGCCTGCGTTCTTTGTCCTCCATGTGATGCCTGTTGCGGGCCGGAATGGCTTTCCGCGCCCAACAGTCCCCCGGGCGGCACTCCCCAACAATCACCTGCAATATGCCATCACGTGGTTTTCGCTCGCCCTCGTGCTGGCCGTCATCGCCGGCCTCTTTGTCCGCGGACAGATGAAA
>JACMJT010000409.1 GCA_014380505.1 Hyphomicrobiales bacterium
GAGGAACTGGGTTTGGCGACACCCACGGCTGACATGAAACAGAGCGTGGTGGTGGCCTCCGGCTCCGACGATACGCGAAGCTTCGTGCCGCGCCAGGTGGCGCTCATCAGCGAGGCCATCAAGGAACGCGGCATCAGCGTCACCGATGTAATCAAGGCGCTGGCCAAGCGCGGCTTCCGCGAAGAAGCGGAAAACCTGCTCAATGTGGTGAAGCTCCGCGTCTCCGGCGATTATCTGCAAACCTCGGCCATGGTCAGGGATGGCAGGATCGTCAGCGCTATCAACGATCCCAACGATTATCTGGGCCCAGGTTCCGGCTACCGCGTCTCGGAAAGCCGCCGCCTCGAACTCAACGGCATCCGCGACGTGCTCGATCAAAAGGAAGTGCTGCGCTCCGAGGCGATGCACGAAAAGGAAGAGGCCAAGCGCATCCGCTATCGTGCTTTGGGTCCGGCGAAACAGAGCGCCGATTTTTCCGACATCGTCATCGGCATCAGCCCGGCTTTCGGGCTAAAGCTGTTCCAGACCACAGCGAGCCATCGCCTGTCGGAAGTTCTTGCCGCCATCACCGGGGCCATCGTCAAGCGCGGCCTTAAGCCCCGCATCGTCCGCTTCCGGCATACGGCGGATACATCCTTCCTCGGCCTTTCCGCCGCGCGCCTCGCCGGTTCCGGCATCGGCATCGGCCTCCAGGCCAAGGGCACTGCAGTAATCCATCAAAGGGACCGGCTGCCGCACAACAATCTCGAACTTTTTTCCAACGCGCCGGTCACGAGGCTCGAACACTATCGGGGTTTCGGCGCCAATGCGGCGGCCTATGCCTTAAGCGAAATGCCGGAGCCCGTCGTGGTGCCGACGCGCGGCGAAGCCATGGGCTCGCGTTATCATGCCCGCGTCGCCCTCATCTACGCCATCGAAACGGGGTTGACGCGGGAAGGTGCCGCGCCGGAGGAAATCGAGGTGACATTCACCGGAGCGAAGTCATGAGCAAGCTCACCATCGCCGACTATCCGCTGGCTGAGACACGGCCCGATCGGGTGAAGGGAAAGCGCGGCAAGACTTTGGCGGAGATCACTCTCGATGCGGTGATCGAGGACAGCGTCACCATGGAGGATCTCCGGATCACGCCTGAGGCTCTGCATTCCCAAGCCCAAATCGCGCGCGCCGCCGGCAGGCCAACGCTTGCCCAAAATTTCGAGCGCGGCGCTGAACTCGTCGCGGTGCCCCAGGATGTCATCATGGCAGTCTATGAGTTACTGAGGCCCGGCCGCGCCACCTCGAAACAGCAACTGCTTGATGCGGCCGGCAACATGCGCAGCGTTTATAAAGCAGAACGCATTGCATCCTTCATCGAGGAGGCCGCCTCCACCTACGAGGAACGCGGCCTCTTCTCTTTCCGTTTCTGAGGGCAATTCATGTCGTGGAAAACATCGTTCCGCTCACTCTATTACGATGGAGCGCCAGAACCGGACGACCCGATACTGCCGCTTAAGGAGACCGCACTCCTCATCATTGACGTGCAGAATACGTATCTCGAACGGCCCGACCGGGCTTCACTTTCGCCACAGGAGCAACGCCGTTACGACGCCTGGACGCCCTTCCACGAGCGTATGCATAAAACGGTCATTCCGCGTACGGCGGAACTGCTGAAGCTGGCCCGTTCCAACGGCGTCGAATGCCTATTCGCCCGCATCGCTTGCCACACCTTGGATGGACGCGATCGCTCGCTATCGCAGAAGATGCCGGGGTGGAACAATCTTCTGTTGCCCAAGAGCGAAAAGCCTTCGCAACTGGTCGATGCGCTGCGGCCGGTAGGCGATGAAATCGCCGTCACAAAAACCACGGATTCAGCGCTGACCGGAACCAATCTTCGTCTCATCCTGCACAATCTCGGCATCCGGCACGTGATCTGTTGCGGAATTTTCACCGACCAATGCATTTCTTCAACAGTGCGAAGCTTAGCCGACGAAAGCTACGGCGTGATTGTCGTCGAAGATTGCTGCGCCGCGGCAACGGACGAGTTGCACCGCAAGGAGCTGGAAATTATCAACATGATTTATTGCCACGTGATGTCTAGCGCCGAGCTTATTAACATCATGGGGCTGGCAAAGAAGCCCAATAGACCATAAGGTACCGATAACCATCGCGGGCAGGGTCCGGCACAGGACCCGCCTCCGTTTGGGGGAAGTCTAGTCAACGGGGAAACGGAGGGGCTACATGGCTCAAGATACCGCGCAAGCGACGATCGACGTCTCACGCGCCAAGAATGTCGATCTATTGCATTCCAAGGCCGTAGGCCTCATCGGCGTGCTTTTTTTAACGGTGACGGCGGCAGCGCCTGTTTCAGCGATGCTGGGCAATGTGCCGTTCGCGGCTGGATATGGCATCGGCATCTACACGCCGGCGGCCTTCCTGCTTGCCACCATCGTGCTTACCATTTTCTCGGTGGGCTATGCGGCGATGGCGGCCAGGGTTTCGTCGGTGGGCGGCTTCTACTCCTTCATCTCCCAAGGGTTGGGCCGCGAGGTCGGCATGTCGGCAGGCATCTCCTCGCTCGCCTGCTATTCGATCTTCGAAGCTTCGCTCACGGGACTCTTCGCCTTCTTCGGCAACCAGTGGCTCGCAAGGTGGGGCATCAACGTGCCGTGGATCGTGCTGGCGCTGCTCATGATTGCATTGATTGGCGTGCTCTCCTACCGCGATGTGAAATTGTCGGCGAAACTGCTGGGCGTGGCGCTGATCTTTGAAGTTTTGATCCTGGCGATCTTCGCGCTTGGCGTCATGTCGGCATCAAGCGGCACAAGCTTCAATCTCGAGGCCCTCAATGTGTTCAATGTCTGGACGCCGGTGGCAGCCCAGACTGTCGGCGCCGTGGCCATCCCGGCGGGAGCGGCAGCGGTCGGTGTCTTCATGGCGTTCTGGTCATGGGTCGGCTTCGAGATGGCGCCGAATTATGCCGAGGAGTCGCGTGATCCCAAGCACAACATTCCGCGGTCTCTCTATATTTCGGTGATGGGGCTTGGCCTCTTTTATATTATCGTCAGTTGGTGCGCCGTTTCGGCCTATCCAACGGAAGGCGACATGCTGGCCAAGGCATTCTCGGATGCAGGCAACTTCTACCTGACGCCAATCGAACAATTTGTCGGCCGCTGGGCCTATGAGGCTCTCTTTATCCTGATCTTGACCAGTTCCTTTGCCTGCGGCATGGCCTTCCACAATACGGCGGCCCGTTATATGTATTCGCTCGGCCGTGAAGGCGTGCTGCCGAATGCGCTGGGTAGCACCCACAAGACGTTCCGCAGCCCCCATACCGCATCGCTGGTACAAACCGTGCTGGCGGCTGTATGGGTCATCTTGTACGCCATCTTCAACGGCACGGGCGATCCGATGGGGCAGGCTTTCCTTGGTGTCTACACACTGTTTGCCGTGCTGGGCACCGGGCTTCTGCTGGTGTTGCAGGCGGTCGTATCGCTGGCCATCTTCCGCTATTTCCAGCGGAACGGCGGCGGCAATGCTTTTACCACCATGGTGGCGCCGCTATTTTCGCTGGTGGTGCAGCTATGGCTTGTCTATCTGCTGGTCGGCAATCTGGCGACCTTTGCCGGCAGCAGCGCCTTCGCCAACGCCATCCCCTATATTGGGGCGGCCATTATCCTGGTCGGCCTGATTTGGGGTTTCGTGCTTCGGTCGAGCAAGCCCGAGGCCTACAGAAATATCGGCCACATGGTGAACGAGGGCTAGTCAAGCATCCAGAATCGAAGGGACAGCGGCAACCGCTGTCCCTTCTTCTATGGAGTTAGTCATGTCAGCATCTCTCAAGGGCCGTTCAGTTCTTATCACGGGCGGCAGCAAGGGCATCGGCAAGGGCATCGCGCGCGTGTTTGCGGAGGCCGGTGCCAAGGTTTCCGTTCTGGCGCGCCACGGCGATCAGGCGGAAGCGGCGGCCAAAGACATTGGCCAAGGCGCCATAGGGCTGACGGGTGATGTGACCTCGCTCGCCAGCATGGAAGCTGCCACGAAAGCCGCGGCCCAAAAGAACGGTGGCCTTGATGTGCTCTGCGCTAACGCCGGCATTTTCCCGTCGGCAAAACTTGAAGAGATGACGAGTGAGCAGTGGGATGAGACGGTGGACACCAATCTTAAGGGCACGTTCCATGCCATCAGGGCAGCTATTCCCTATCTGAAGAAATCCGATCAGGCCCGCATTGTCATCACCTCGTCCATTACCGGCCCAGTCACCGGCTTTCCTGGGTGGACGCACTATGGCGCCACCAAAGCGGGTCAATTGGGATTCATGCGCACCGCCTGTATCGAGCTGGCAAAATACGGCATCACCGTCAATGCCGTCATGCCCGGCAACATCGTCACCGAAGGTTTGGCCGGTATGGGCGAGGAATACCGGCGGGTTATGGCCGCCTCAGTGCCCTTGAAGCGCCTCGGCAGCGTGGAGGACATCGGCCATGCCGCCCTCTATTTCGCATCGAAGGAAGCGGCCTATGTAACGGGTCAGACAATCATTGTCGATGGCGGGCAGATTATACCCGAAAGTCTCGAAGCATTGGCGCAAGCGTAACCCATTTCTCTCCATCACCGCCCCTGAGGGGATAATCCCGCCTGGTGGCCGGTCAAGCCCGTTCACGGAGAGATTATAAGAATTTCCTCAAATAATCCTCGCACAGGCCTACTGTTCCCTCCGTGTAGGGAAGGCCCATGGACTTGGCCAAGTCCGTCTCCGAGTGCGAGCCGATCCAGGCGACGAGCAACAAACGCCGCAGCATGATGAAGGTCGGTATTTCGTCTTCATCCGCCTTGGCAAGCTTGGCGGCGCGGCGATAGCCTTTCTTCCAGGATTCAATGAGCTCCGGCACTTGCGGCTCGTGTTCGTAGAAAGAAACCGGCGTCGCCGCGTCGTACATGTACCAGCCGAACCCACAGTCATCGAAGTCGATAACCTTCACGGCCTTGCCGTCAACCAGCAGATTGGCAAGCCTGAGATCGCAATGGGCAAGGCCGAAACGCTCCGGCGCCTTGCCATAGGCGGCGAGCCTTCTGCCGATCAATGCGACGGTGCGGCCGAAAAGCTTGGCCTTTTCCACATCAACTCCCATGCCATCGCGCCAACGGCCCCAGTGGGGCTTGGTTTCGCCAAGACTTGTCTCAAAATCCCAAGTGTGCCGCTCGAACCATGGCGGTCGTTGCCATTGGCGGGTGTGCCGATGCATCCGCGCGGTAACCTCGCCCAGTATTTCGAAAGGCTCCGACAAATCCTCACCTATCCCCGGCTCCGATCCCGTCTCCCATTGCGAGAGCACCACATGACGCGGGCGCTGCATCCGCGCATGGCCAACGATCTGAATGATCTCGCCGTCCTCGCCCTTGACCGGCACGGGCGTCACCACCACGCCCGATTGGCGCAAGTTCATGAGCCAGGCGAGTTCCGAGGCGATTGCCGTCTTTGAGTGATAGCCATCGCGGTGAGCACGTAATGCCCAGCGGCGGCCGTCCGGCGCTTCCACCTTGTAGGTGGCGTTCTCGGAAAGATTGATCATCTGCACGGAGAGGCCGGATGGGAGGTCGTATTTCTGGGTCGCTGCCACCGCCAGTTCGTGCAGACAGGCAAGCTGGCCTTCGTGACTCAAGCCATCGAAATCAGTCACAGTCGAGCGCCCCCTAGTTTTCACGGCCCTCTATCGATGCCAGAACCCGCTCGATCTCCGCAAGACCCCGCTCCACATCCGCCATTTTCCCCGACATATAAACCCGTCCCGCGGCGCCGATCATCTGCACATCGACCAAAGTAAGAGATGGCGC
>JACMJT010000410.1 GCA_014380505.1 Hyphomicrobiales bacterium
GGATTTGAAGGAGTACAATCTTCTGCACGAGGAACGGAAACAATGGTGGGCGGAGTGGCTCGCCGCCGCCGGCGTCAAGGGCGTCGAGGATTGGCGGGGCACCCTGTTCCACAATCATCTCGCCATTGAAGCGGCGGAGGCGGGACAGGGCTTTGCGCTGGGCGACCAGATCCTGTGCACGGACTCGCTTCTTGAGGGCTGGCTGAAGCGTCCCTTCGCGCTCGACATGAAGGATCACGGCAACTACTGGATCGTGCGCGCCAAGGCTTCCAAGGAGACGGCCCCTGCCCGCTCTTTCCGCGAATGGCTGATGAGCGAAATGGCGGACACCAACAGAAAATATGCGGCGCTGAAGGCAGCCCAGCTGAAAGCCGCTGGCCGATAGACCCTGGAACATATCGAACTCGGAGCCGTTAAAGGTGGATGCCCCAGGCAAGACAGGACAACACCATGGCAAGCGAGCAACTGGATTTCGAGCAATTCATGAAACAGCGCGCGGATATTGCGCAAGCCTATGTGCGGGGTGACGCGGCCCCTCTCCGCGGTATCGCCGCCCGCCTCTCGCCAGCTACTTTTTTTGGCCCGGCGGGAGGATATCGCGAAGGAGCCGATAAAGTTTTGTCGACACATGAAAAGGGCGCAACCCAATTCGAACCGGGAGGCGACAGCAATCTTGATATCCTTCACATGGCGGAGAACGGAAACCTGGCTTACTGGGTCGGCTTTCAAAGGGCCACGGCAGTCATGGCGGGCAAGAAAATTCCAATGAAGCTGCGCGTCACCGAACTGTTCCGCCTCGACGGCGGAGCCTGGAAACTGATTCATCGCCACGCCGACATGCTGGCGTCCGAGCCTGAAGACGGCAAAGAGAAGCGTTCGGCCGGCCAAAAGGAATTGACTGAGTAAGAAGCCAGTGGCGACACCGATAGCATTAGCCCGGCGATGAAGCTGAGCTAGTGGTTGCCTCTAACTCGATAACTCATTAGAGCATCCGCATGGCGCGCAAATCCTACGACTGCACGAAATGTCCCGGCTACTGCTGTTCCTATCCAGTGATTGAGGTCAAGGACCGCGATGCTCTGCGCATCGCCCGGCATTTCAATCTGCCGCTAGAGGTTGCCGAGAAGAAATTTTTCAAAACAGCGCACGGCTACAAGCGCATCCTGCGGCGCAAGGACGATACTCTCTACGGGAGGATTTGCCGGTTCTTCGATACGGAGGCCCGGCGCTGCACCATTTATGAAGCGCGGCCTTCAACCTGCCGCGTGTTCCCCGGCGAAGGCCGTTGCGGCTATTACGATTTCCTTAAATTCGAGCGCGACGGGCAGGAAGACGAAACTTACGTCTCGACGACGCACCATGTGGGGAATTAAAGCGGATGACTTCAATCCGTGCCCCAAAATCGAGACTGTCAATTCAAAATTCTCATAATAAGCAGAAGTCGAGAATGTCCTCGCCCCGCGAAGAGGGGAGAGGTAAGGGACCCATCGCATCTGCGATGGGGAGGAGAGGGGCTAACGGTCGTTTTTGCAATCCATTTGCTCACGAACCGAATGCGGCGTCAGATTTGATCCACTGGCCCCTCTCCTACCCCAGCATGCTTTCGCATGACGGGTCCCCCTTCCTCTCCCCGCTTCGCGGGGCGAGGACATACGGGATGACGGACTTCAATTGGCGCTAGCTGATCTTATCTCGTTGAGGAAAATGTCGCCGAACTGTTCCAGCTTGGCAGCGCCTACGCCGTGGACTTCCCCGAAATCGCGGCGGTTGAGCGGTAGACGCGCGGCCATATCTATGAGTGTCCGGTCGGGGAAGATCACGTAAGCGGGGACCTGGCGCTGCCGCGCCAGTTGCAGGCGCAAGGCCTTGAGGCGTTGCAGCAACGCATCCTGGCGCGGATCGCTGGACGGGGGAACCGAGGGAGGCAGACGGCGCCTCTTCCCTTCACGGATCATGTCGCGGCGGTAGTGGAATTCCTCCTCGCCGCGCAGCAATGCCCTGCCCTTGTCGCCGATGGATAGGCCGCCATGGCCCGCCACGTCGAGCGTGAGGAAGCCGCCGCCCACAAGCTGGCGGACGAGGGACTGCCATTCAACGCGCTTGCGGTCCTTGCCCAGGCCGAAGACAGGCAAATCGACATGCTTTAACCCAATGGTCTTGTCGTTGGCCTTGCCTTCAAGCACATCGACAATATGAACAGCGCCGAAGCGCTCGCCGGTAAGGCGCATCGTCTCGAATATCTTGCGGGCCTCGCCGGTGCCATCGACGGTCTCGGCGGGATCGAGGCAGACATCGCAATTGCCGCAACCGCTGGACGCCTCGCCGAAATAGGCGAGGAGCGACTGGCGGCGGCAGCTCGGCGCTTCGCAATAGGCGACCAGCGCATCGAGGCGCTTGTGTTCGCGGCGGCGGCGCTCGTCCCCTCCCTCCTCTTCATCGACGAAGTGGCGGCGCATGGCGATGTCCTGGAGGCCGAAGACCATGTGGGCTTCGGCGGGTTCGCCATCGCGGCCGGCGCGGCCGATTTCCTGGTAGTAGGCGTCGAGCGTTCCCGGCAGGTCGGCGTGGAAGACAAAACGCACATCCGATTTGTCGATGCCCATGCCGAAGGCGATGGTGGCGCAGACGATGACGCCCTTCTCGGACATGAAGAGGTTCTGGCTCTCGGCGCGCTGGGCGGCGCTGAGCCCTGCGTGATAGGGGACGGCGCGATAGCTCTTTCCCGCCAGGAAGGCTGCCAGCTTTTCGACGCTGTTGCGGGAGAGCGTATAGACGATTCCGCTTTCGCCGGGGTGATCCTCAAGGAATTCGAGAAGCTGTTTCCTGGTATTGGATTTGGCCTGGACGGTGAGCTTGATGTTGGGGCGGTCGAAGCCCGCCACGAACACATCGGGAGCGGCGCAAAAGAGTTTGTTTATGATGTCGCGGCGGGTGGCTTCGTCGGCCGTCGCGGTGAATGCGCCGATGGGGACACCGGGGAATGCCGTTCGCAAGTTGCGCAGCGTATCGTATTCGGGGCGGAAGGATGCGCCCCATTGGGAAATGCAGTGGGCTTCGTCGATGGCGATCAGCGTTACATCGAGTTTTTGCAAGGCGGCGATCATGCGGTCCGTCATCAGCCGTTCGGGGGCGAGGTAGAGAATGCGGACGGCGCCCTCGGCCACGCGGCGCCAGATCGCGATATTGTTCTCGCGGGAGGCGGAGGAATTGATGGTCTCGGCGGTAACGCCTGCAAGTTTCAGGGCCGCCACCTGATCCTGCATCAGGGCAACCAGCGGCGACACGACGATGGCGAGCCCGCCCTTGACCAGGGCCGGCACCTGATAGCAGAGCGACTTGCCGGAGCCGGTCGGCATGACTGCGAGTACATTGCGGCCCGCCAGAAGACTATCGACAATCGCTTCCTGACCGGGGCGGAAGTGTTCATAGCCGAAGGTGGCGCGCAGCACTTCGTGTTTTACGGTGATCCCGCCGGGCGCGTCACTTCGCTGTGGGTAATTCCGTGCTACTGACACCATATGACCGCCCCAACCCGCAAGGTTCGACTCCTTGCTCCTGTTCACGTTTTGATCTAGTCATATTCCATGGCCGAACACAAGAAAATCATTTCGATCCAGGGCGCGCGTGAGCACAACCTGAAGAACATTTCCGTGGAACTGCCGCGCGACAAGCTGATCGTGTTTACGGGCGTTTCCGGCTCGGGCAAATCCTCGCTCGCCTTCGATACGATCTATGCCGAGGGGCAGCGGCGCTATGTCGAATCGCTGTCGGCCTATGCGCGGCAATTCCTCGAGATGATGCAGAAGCCGGA
>JACMJT010000411.1 GCA_014380505.1 Hyphomicrobiales bacterium
GAAGCTGGGCTTTGGCACCTATCCTGATGTTAGCTTGAGCGACGCCCGCAAACGGCGGTACGAGGCGCGCGAGCTGGGTGCATCCGGGAAAGACCCTTCCCGTGAAAGGCAACGGACAAAGATCCGCTCGCGGCTTGATGCCGACAACACCTTCACGGCCATAGCCAACGAGTACTAACGACCCACTTGCGGACATGCGAAGCAGGCGCATAATAATTAGATGAACAGCCGAATTTCCCTTGGGGCGATAGCCGCCATTTCGCTGCTCTTTGGATGCCAGCCCAGGGAACCCGGCCCCTCCACTCTGGCCGTGCCCCCAATGGAGCAGTGCAAAGCATCCGGCGGGACCATCGAGAAGGTCGGGCTCCTCGGGACGCCCGCTTGTGTAATTCCGACCACCGACGCACGAAAGATGTGTCGTGACAGGGCGGAGTGTCAGGGCCGATGTCTTATGTATGATTGGGAGGGGGATGACCCTCCGCTGGTGGGCGCCCGGTCAAAAGGTGTGTGTGAAGCCTCCAACGTTACCTTTGGCTGCTTCGCGGAAGTTCGCGGCGGACGGCTCGCCACGGAATTTCTTTGCGTCGATTGAACGGCAGCTTGGGCTGATCCCCCATCCGGTTCGCTAATATCTGGCGCAAGGTATCAATCTGTCGATCCCCAAACCTTCGTCGAACGCCCCCGGAAGCAGGGTTCGTCGAAAACCCCATCGTCCGGTCGTAACCTTTATCAGAAGGCAATCCCTTCCCCGCGAGCGATAGGGGTCCAGGCGCGCATATAGTTCGGGTGTAACGTTGATCTTAAGGCGCCGGGCACCGGAGACGGGCACTATATAGGCCCATTGATTGAAAAGGCGCCCCGCGCCCTTTCCCTCGACCCGTGCCGGCGTAACCACGTAGATGGTTCTGGCACCGGCAAATGCGATCGTCTCGATGGCGAGGCGCGCATAATAGGCGCCACCTGCCGCCATCATGATGGTGAAACGGCCAGCGCCGCATAAGCCCTAATGCTCCGTTGCCCTAGCCGGCGTGCGAGCTTGATGCTCAACCAAGCGCCCAGGGCCAAACCGACCGCAAGTCCGGAAACCGTATACCCGGTCGGCAGGCGATCTATCAGTTCGCCGCAATGAACGAACAGCGGCGACATCGCGATCGCCACCAGAAAAATCGCAATCCACTTCTCCTGCTGGGAAAGCGTGTTAATCGGGGGCATCCCTATGGGGGATTTTGCGCGGACTCGTCATCGCCGACCTCCGCAAGCTTGACGATGCATACCATTTCGCGAAGGCGCGGATCATTCGCGTCATCAACAGCGTAGGTTCGCCCAATCACGCGATAGTCGGTCTTGCGAATGTTGACCAAATCGCCTCGGTCCGGGGCATGACTCGTTTCCATCGCCAGAAGCATGCGATCGCCAAGGCGGAACTCGATACCGTCGCTCATTCTCTCATCGTATATATCTAGATGGTTCGATCAAGCGCCCACCTGTTCAGTTGTAAACAATGGGAGTGAGGCGGGCGATCTCGGCTTCGATCTCGGGGGCAGCGCTCGAACCACTTGCCGTGAGCAGCCTAGCGACGGCGGCGCACTGATAGCGTAGAACAGGCCTGACGGCTATATCGAGCCACCGAAGCGAAAGCAGCCGGTCAGCTACCAACCCAATTCCGGTCCGTTGGAAATATCACCGATACTGATCTAGGTGGAGGTGGACGGCGTGCATTGCGTCTAAGATGCGCCATGCCATTGTATTATTTTAACATCTATAACGACGACATAACCCTTGATGAGGAGGGCGTTGTATTGGCCGATGAGCATGCCGCTCGGGCGTATGCGGTGAAGGCAGTTCGGGAGCTTGCGGCGGAAACGGCTTTACACGGGCATTTGGTCGGGCATCATCGCGTGGAATATAAATC
>JACMJT010000412.1 GCA_014380505.1 Hyphomicrobiales bacterium
AAGACAGGATAGCTGCGACAGGAGCGGCGGCCGTGTCGCCCTCTTTGAACCATGAGAGCGCGGCCACACCTGCCATGCCGATGAAAAACAGGGTGAGGGCTGCGCCCGAGTGGCCGCTCTTGACAACCAGCGCCGCCAGAACCAGTGATGCTGCAACCCCGCCGATGGAGCCGACTTTCAAAGAGTCGGTCATGCCCATAGGATTCAAGAGCGATCCCGAGGCGCTTGCCAAGATAATGCGGCCCGAAACAGCAAACAGTGACACGGCGCCGATGCACAGGGCAAACAGCCCGATGGGCACGATGTCGGCGCCCTCGAATGGCCCGCCCAGCCAGAGGAATGACCAGAGGGCCGAACCTATGATGCTGGCGTAGCCCAGCCACCACCAATTGCGCTTGCGGAGAACGGCAAAGCTCGCGCCCAAAATAATCAGGAGATAGGGAAAGAAACTCCAGCCCGAGGGATCGGGTGAGGCAATCATCATGGGCGTCACGTAGGAACCCAGGAGGCCAAGGGCGGCAATGAACGGTCCCTGACGGAGCGAAAGTGCCAGTGCGCCCAGGGCTACCAGCGCCAGTCCGATAAAGGCCGTCGTCGGTGCCACCAATTCATACAATGCGTAGGCCGCGTAGATGCTGCCGAAGGCAGTGGCAAGGCCCGCCGCCGAGAGGGCCGCGGGCACGTAGTTGGCTTCCGCCGTGGCGGGCGTTTTGCGGTGCAGTGTATCGCCAGCAAAGACCAGCGCGGCGCCTAGCAGCAGGCCGAGAAAGATTTGCAGGGGCGGCGAGATCAAGCCATTCTCGTATGCGTATTTGACGAAGAGCAAGCCGCCGATGGCAATAGCAATGCCCCCTATCCAAACGAACCAACGGGACGCCAGTTGCTGTTCCATATCCTGCTTCGGTGCCTTGGGTCTCTTCTCCGGGACTGATTCAAGGGTTTTGGCTACTTGAGCCATGAGTTCAGGAGCCGGTGTTTCAGCCAAAACGGGTTCTGGGTTTTTCGCTGCGGCAACGGCAGTGGTGGGCCAGTTGGATTTTTTCTTTTCCGCCTTTGGCGATTCTTGGGGAACTGGCGGCGCACCTGACAATTGATCGGAAAGTTGCCCCAACTGCAGTTTCAGCTGGGCGATCCGTGTGTCGAGGCGCGAAATCTTGTTAAGGGCGACGATGGCCAGAACGAAGCCAACAAGCGAAATCAACCATCCAAAGCCGTCCATGGAATCCCCTGAGCAATTGAGTCGTACGAAGTTACACTGCTTGCCTTTGATTGTCGAAATTGGGAAAAGACGGGAAATGACCCTCCGACTTGCCATCCAGCCAAAATTGCAAAGTGCCACTCCTGTGCGTTGGGAGATTGCCCGCGATCTCGTGAGCTATGAAGCTGCGGTGCAGCGGATGGAGCGCGAGGTTGAGGCGATTGCAAAGGGCAATACACCTGAGTTGGTCTGGCTGTTGGAGCATCCGCCGCTCTATACGGCGGGCACCTCGGCCAAGGACAGCGATCTCATCCTGCCCGCGCTCTTTCCGGTTCACCAAACGGGGCGCGGCGGGCAATACACCTACCACGGCCCTGGGCAGCGGGTGGCCTATGTGATGCTTGATCTCAAAAAACGCGGACAGGACGTGCGGGCCTTTGTGGCGGGCCTGGAGGAATGGCTGATTGCAACACTTGCCGCGTTCAACGTCAGGGGTGAGCGGCGCGAGGACCGGGTTGGCGTGTGGGTGCGGCGCGAGGGGCGTGAAGATAAAATTGCCGCCATCGGCATCCGGGTGCGGCGCTGGGTGAGCTATCATGGCGTCAGCCTGAATGTGGATCCCGATCTCAGTCATTTCGACGGCATCATTCCCTGCGGCGTGCGGGAACATGGGGTGACCAGCCTTGTTGATCTGGGCTTGCCTGTGACGATGGCAGATGCGGATGTGGCGCTGAAGAAATCTTTTCAGGATATCTTCACACAAACTCCATGATCACCGCATCGACGCTGAGGCTGTCGCCGGCCTTGACGTTTATTTTCTTGACGGTGCCATCGCGCTCGGCGCGCAGGATATTTTCCATCTTCATGGCTTCGACAATGGCGAGCGCATCGCCCGCTTTCACCTCCGCCCCCTCCCCCACATGGAGCGCCACGACGAGACCCGGCATGGGGCAGAGAAGTTTCTTGGAGGTGTCGGCCGCTACTTTCTTCGGCATCAGGTTCACGAGTTCCGCTTCACGCGGAGTATAGACCCGGGCATCAACACTCACGCCGCGATGGCTGAGGCGGTAACCATTGGAAATGCGGCGGACCTGGACCGAGACTTCCTCGCCGTCAATAATGCCGTGCCAGACGGGCGATCCCGGCGTCCAATGGCTGACAATGGCGCGCTCGCCGCGCTCACCGGGAAGCAGGATTTGGATGAGGCGTTCAGTTTCATGAACAACTTCAATATCATGCCAATCATCCCCCAGCCGCACCCGGCGTTCCTTTGAAAATTTCACCGCCCGGCCGCTCATCTGGCCGCTGATCTTGCGCTTGCGGCGGTTTTCCACATGGTCGAGCACGCAGGCAACGGTGGTGAGCCTGTCGGCGAGTTCAGGCGTCATGGCATTGCCCTTGAAGCCATCGGGAAATTCCTCGGCAATGAAACCCGTCGAAAGCGTTCCCTCCTTCCAGCGCGGGTTATCCATGATGGCGGAGACAAAAGGCACATTGTGCTGGATGCCATCAATGTAAAAGCCGTCGAGGCCCTGCGCCATGGCGGTGATGGCTTCGGCCCGTGTAGGCGCATGGGTGCAGAGTTTGGCGATCATCGGGTCGTACCAGATGGAAATTTCGCCGCCTTCGAACACGCCTGTGTCGTTTCGCAGCGTCACCCCATCCCTGACTTGCTCCGCAGGGGGACGATATTTCACCAG
>JACMJT010000413.1 GCA_014380505.1 Hyphomicrobiales bacterium
CGAAGGCAAGGCGCGCCAGCCCCGCCGCGTGGTCGATCTCAACGGCGCTCATAAATCCTGGCTTCACACGGACATCGGCCACGGCGCGGGCGTTGCCCGCATCGAAACGGCTTTCGATCCGGTAATCGCCAGCCGGCACCCGCAGAATTTCCCCGGGTTCCTGCGATATGGCGATGAGTTGGCCCTTGTGGACGCCCGTCAGCGCAAAGACGAGACTGCGCGCGGGTGTTGCGGGAAGGCCTAAGCCTTGCAGACGCGGCAGGATGCGGATGCCGCCAGCGTCGAGTACGAAGCTCGCTATGATTTTTGAACCGTCAACGACGGTGATAGTCTGGCTCAGTTGGACGGCGCCATATTTGATGCCGATGAGATAGCTGCCGGGCTTGACCGCCACCTGTGCGATCGAGACGTCGCCCGTATAGATGGGTTCACCCGACGCGCTGGAAACGGCCCATGTGAGGGGCCGCTCGATGATGCCGCCGTCCTCGTGGAGCCGGGCGGAGAGCTCCAATCCTTCCTGTCCGGGCGCTACGGTTTCGATGGCGATATCGTGGGCAACCCTGTTGGGGAGGTTTGCGGCCGCATCGTGCGGGACGCTCGAAATTTCAAAATTGTCGACCGCCGCCGACCAGCCGATGCGCGGAGCCATGACGGTGACGGCAGCCACCAGGAAAAGCACCGCCACCACGGTAAACGCGGACTTTGCGCTACCTTGGTGGCGGTGATGGATTGCACGGTTGCCATCGCCGTGCCCGTTTGCAGGTGCCATACTCAACTCTCCCCCAGCCAGGCCGGCCGGTTCCGCAAAGAAACCACAGGGGCGGCGCCTCCGGCAACGGCTTCCTTAATTTTGGGTTAACAGGCCGCCATCAATTGAAACCATTGCCTTCCGCCGGTGCTGCCGCCACATTGCGCTGGATATGACACCCCTCAATGACACTTCGTCGATTCGAGCCCTGCTGGGCAGCCGCCGGTCGGCTTCGCCCAAGGCCATGGGCGAACCGGGTCCGACACCCGGGCAGTTGATGGAGATTCTGAGCGCTGCCGTTCGCGTGCCCGACCATGGGAAACTCACGCCATGGCGTTTCATCCTGTTTGAAGCGGAAGCGCGGGCAAAATTCGGTGACGCTATGAAAGCGCGCTGGCGGGAACTCCATCCCGAACATGGCGAAGAGTCGTTCAACTTTCAGCGCGGCATGTTTCTGCGGGCGCCGGTGGTGATCGCGGTGATCTCGACGGCGGCGCCGCATCCCAAGATTCCGGAGTGGGAGCAAGCGCTCTCCGCAGGTGCCGTGTGCCAGACCATGCTGATGGCCGCCGCTGCCCTCGGTGTCGGTTGCGCCTGGAACACCGACTGGATGGCCTATGATGCCGGCATGGCCAAAGTCATGGGACTGAAGGCTCAAGAGAAGGTGGCGGGTTTCATCTATCTCGGCACGCCTACAGCACCTTTGGAAGACCGGCCGCGGCCCGATCCTATGGTATTGCTCACCCGCTGGGGGCAAGCGTGAGCATTCGTGGCATTCTCTTTGACAAGGATGGCACCCTGATCGAGGTGAACGATACATGGCTACCGATTTATCGCCGCATGCTCTCCGACCTGTTTGGTACCGACAAGGACGGCGCCGACAGTCTGCTGGAGCAGGCGGGACTTGATCGCGCGACCGATACGTTCAAGCCGGGCTCCATCCTCGCGGCAGGCACAACGCGGCAACTCGTATCGATCCTGTGGCCGGGGCTTGATGCCGCGGGCGTTGCGGAAAAAGCCCGGGTACTCGACCACGATTATGCACCCCTGGTGAAAGCCGCCCTCAAGCCGCTGATGCCGCTGGAACCGGTGTTCGCGGAATTGAAGGCGATGGGCATGCGCCTCGGCGTTGCCACCAACGACAGTCATATCTCGGCCACCAATCACATGATCCACATCGGCATCATCGAACACTTCGAGGATATCATCGCCGCTGACACGGTGGAGGTGCCGAAGCCATCGGGCGAAATGATCCGCCGTTTCGCCGAGATAACCGGACTCCATGCAACGGAAATCGCCATGGTTGGCGACAATTCCCACGACATGGAAGAGGCGCGCAACGGAGGCGCGGGGCTGGCCATCGCAGTTTTGAGCGGGAATGCAAAGCACCACGACATCGCGCACCTCGCCGATCATACAATCGCCAGCGTCGCCGAGCTGCCCGCACTTCTGAAGAGCTTGTGATTCATGTTCTACGATGCGATTCGAAACGACCACGGCTTCGAAAACGATCCCTTCAAGGCGCTGGTGGCGCCGCGCCCCATCGGCTGGATTTCTTCCCTCTCGCCCGAAGGCCTCGCCAATCTGGCGCCTTATAGTTTTTTCAACGCCATGGCGGAGGGTCCCTATTACATCGCGTTCGGTTCGGGGCCG
>JACMJT010000414.1 GCA_014380505.1 Hyphomicrobiales bacterium
AGGCCTTCGGATATTCTGGCCATGGTGGGATGGGCGTTCTCACTCGCGATGGCCGGCAATTTCCCGGCCCTCGTGTTGGGTGTGTGGTGGAAGCGAGCGACCACGGCAGGTGCCATTTGTGGCATTATCGCCGGCTTCGGGCTGTGCCTGTTCTACCTGGTTACGACGAGGTACTTCCCCGGTGCGGGTGTCGCGTATTTCGGGATGACCTCGTTGTTGAACCCGGTCACGGGCGCGCCGATCGTCGATATCGCCAAGGCGATGGCGCTTCCGAACGCCATGGAGCACTGGCCGACGCTGGCCCACCCGCTGGCCAACAAGGTCGGCTGGTTCAACCTCAACAACATCAACTGCGGACTGCTTGGGATGCCCGTCGGGTTCCTGGTCATCATCGTCGTAAGCCTCATGACCAAGGCGCCGTCGGCGGAACTGCAGGCCTTCATCGACGAGATTCGCAAGCCGCGTGGCCGGACGATTCTCGAGGAAAAGACCTGATCGGATTTCGCGGTCAGAACGACGACGGGGCCCTTCGGGGCCCCGTCTTTTTTGCGGCCGCTACGCGTCGCCGGTTGTCGAGTGATCGCCCGGCTGGCATCTTGCGGCCGTCGATCTTGAATCGACTGATCCAACGAGCCCGCCGTGGACAAGACCTTCGCGCTGCTGCCGTACTGGTACTATCACCTGCCGAACTTTGCGCTGGCGGTGCTGATGTACACCCTGCTGGGGCGTGCGCTGCTCAGCCTGTTTGTCGACGCGGATTCGCCAAACTATATCTGGCGATTCTTCTGCCGCGTGACGGACCCTTTCATCGCGGCTATTGCGGCCGTTACACCCAAGGCCACTGCCCCTGTCGTACTATGGCTGTTCGGCGTGGTGTGGCTGTTCTGGCTTCGCGTGATCCTGCTCAACACATTTCTCTATTTCGGCGCCTTCCCGTCCACCAATTGAGCCGCATCCATGGATCGCAACCTCTACTACGTCGGCATCGCCTTCTTCGGCATGATCAATGGAATCTTCAACCAGCTCGCCCTGCTGTTCGCGCTGATCCATGTGCAGATCCTGGCGCCGGCGCTGCTGTTCGGGAGCGTGCCGCTGACCTTGATGTTTTCCTCCCTGATGGTCGCGACCGCCACCATCATCCTCGGCGGCATTCCGGCCGCCCTCTACGAGAGGTTCGTCGGCGCCAAGGACGACTCCACCGAAGCGTCTTTGTGGATCTGGCTTGCGGGCGCAGGAATTTTGACCATTCCCGCCATCGGTAATTTCATTCAGGTCGGTCTCTAGCTCCGGCTGGGTGTCTTTCAGTGGGCGGACGTAGAAATCCGCCGGGGTTCGCCAATATGTGATTTGGGTTGCCGCTGTGTTGGACTAAAGTCTAAGCGTTGGGAGGAGACGACCTGTCCGGTGTCTGAGGAGACGACGCCATGGGTGCGTTTCGACGATTTGCCTTCGCGGCCGCCGCGCGCGATGCCGGCTTCGTTGCGCTGGCCGCCGCGACATTGATGCTGGCGTTCAGCTTTGCGCCGGCGCTTTCCCTCTCGATTGGCGCCAATATCGCGCTCGTCTTTGCGGTGTTCATGATCCTGCGGGCTGTCTGCCTGCGCGATGAGAGCATCGACCGCACGGAAGCCTGGCGCATCCTCCAGCCGCAGGAGCGCCCTGCCGGCGATGCGGGGCGCCGCTTGGCGCGCGACGAACTCCAGGACGTGCTTCTGCGGTTCGCGAAGGCCGCGGCCGGTGCGGCAATCATCCTCTATGGAGCTTCGCTCGCCGTTTCCCTGAACGCTGAATCGCGCTCATTGCACGCAGTCGTCACCCAATCTCATGGTTGAAGCGGGGCAAAGGTATGGCTAGCCTCATGCACAGCCATCCTCCGGAGGTCTTATGGAAGCCATGCGCCGCGTCGCCTACGCCACGGTGCTGCGGGCCTGCGCGTTCGGTTCGCTGACGATCTTCTGCTTGATGGTCGGGCTGTCGTTCGAGCCCCGCATCGCGTTCCAGACCGGCGGCGTCCTGACCATGCTCATGACCGGCATTCTTTTCGTGAAGGCGCACGAGGCGCGCACCAAGCCTTATCGCCGCACCGAGCTGTGGCTCTATCTGCCCGAAGAGGCGCGTCCGCCAGCCGCTTCCGCGCAGCAACTGACGTCCGTCGTGCTGCAGGAGACGTACGTGACCTTCGCGTGGTGGACCTCGGGGATCGCCGTGGTCATGTGGGCGATCGCATTGGTTTTTTCGTTCCTGGGACTGTAGTTCGCAGCGCCGCTCGCCCATGCGGCGGCTACCGCGGTTAGCGCGAGTATCCCTCGATGATCGTTTTGCGCCGGGGCGGCCGGCCCTTTCGCTGCCATTTGGCGCGCAGCATCCCGAAAAACGGACTGAAGAATGAAGCCAGGAAGCCGGCGGCAACGATCGCTTGAGCGTCCGCATGGGCACGCAGCGTGGCCACGGAAACAACCGTCGCGGCCAGGCCGGCGCCGAGGCCGAGAAGATAGGCTATGGCGCTGCGCGCTCGGCCGCGATTGGTCTGCGACAGCGCAACATACGGCGGGACTGCAGCCAGGAATGCCACCACCGCGAGGGCTATGCCCGGCGACACGTCGCTCACCAAACTCGACACGTAACTGTGCATGACGCTCACTCAAGCGTTGACTAGAGCCGAACGCTAAGTGATTCGCCGCGCAAAAATAAGGGAAAAAACTTTGGCAAAGAGGCGCTTAATAATCTTTTAATTTCACGTCAGGTGATATTCTCCAAAGTAACTTTCAAAGAACAAAACTTTCCCTTAAAGGACAGGAGGTTAAAAATAACGCCCTGGAAGGCTGCCAAAGTCACGGGAAACTCCAGTTTGGCGGCTTGGGGATGAAGGAGCAGGCGGTATTTCGGAAGGTCCGCGACCTGGCTGAGGAGAGATTTCCGGGCTGCGGCCCGGCGTGAACGGTTCGCCGGGTCGACCGGGTTCGGGCGAAGGGGGCAGGGTGCCCGGACGGGGCGAGGGCTCCGTTGGATGGCGGGTAGGCGTGGGCTGGGGCATGGGCCAGCCCGGTTGCGGCGTTTCGGGTGAAAACGAAGCAGCGGTTTTGGTTCGACTCCGACGCGGCGCGAGTTGTTTCAACAGGGTTTTAAAAAACGTCGGGGCGAGAGGGGTCGAGCGCGGTGTAGAGCGTGCCATGGTTAGGGCGTGTTAATGCGGTGAGTTAGCAAGCTGCTGTAAAAAAGGCGTACCTTTGGGCGGCCCTGACCGCAGTATCTTGTTGACAAAAAGCCGGGCCACACCGTGTACCTTTTATCCTCAGAATGGGGAAAAAATTGCTCTTTCCGTATCTATGGTCGAAACGAAAACGACGCATCGTCCAGACACCGGTTCGGGTGTCGCCAATCTACCCCCAACCGATCGCGCCACGGTGTTGCGCGATTTCCGCCTTTGCTGCCTGAGCCGCGAAGCCAGCGTGGTGGCGCGCAAAGAAGTACTGACCGGCCGCGCCAATTTTGGTATCATCGGCGATGGCAAGGAGGTAGCCCAGGTCGCTATGGCCCAGGCCTGGCGCCCCGGCGATTATCGCTCGGGTTATTATCGCGACCAGACCCTGATGCTGGCCCTGGACCTGATGTCGCTCGATGAATTTTTTGCCCAGCTGTACGGCGATCCCATCCACGATCCGTTTTCCGGCGGCCGCCAGATGAATTGCCATTTCACTACCCCCACCATCGCGGAAGACGGGCAGTGGCTGCCGCAAAAAGACCGCTTCAATATTTCGGCGGACGTAGCTCCCACCGGCGGGCAGATGGCCCGCGCCCTGGGCCTGGCCTTCGCCTCCAAAAAATACCGCGAGAACCCCGCCCGGGGTGGCGAATTTTCGGATAATGGCAATGAGGTCGTGTTCTGTACCATCGGCGATGCCTCCACCTCGGAAGGGGTGTTTTGGGAAACGGTCAACGCGGCCGGCGTGCTCCAGGTACCGCTGGCCATCGCGGTCTGGGATGATGGATACGGAATTTCCGTGCCGAAACAGTTCCAGACCACCAAGGAGAATATTTCGGAAGTATTAAAAGGATTTCAGGCGGGGGATGACAAAACCGGCCTGGATATCTATATTGGAAAAGCCTGGGATTATCCGGGCTTATGCCAGATGTTTCAGGAGGCGATCGAGCGGATGCGCGCAACGCACCGCCCGGCCCTGTTCCACATCCAGGAAGTAACCCAGCAGTTGGGCCATTCCACCTCCGGCGATCACCGGCGTTATAAAAGTCCGGAACGGCTGGCCTGGGAAGAAGAATTCGATTGCAACCGCCGGATGGCCGAATGGATGGTAGCCTCTGGTTTGGCCACGGCCGAAGAGATCGAAACCATTCGCGCCGAAACCCGGCGCGAAGCGACCGAAGCCTCCCAGCGCGCTTACCGCCGCTATCACGATGCCGTGGCCTCTGAACGCCGCGAGTTTCAGCAGCTGCTCGACGAAGTCCG
>JACMJT010000415.1 GCA_014380505.1 Hyphomicrobiales bacterium
AAGGAACTCCTGACCGAATTGATGCCGGCGCTGTTGAATGCGCTGGCCCGGACCGGCGATGCCGACCAGGCCTTTCTAGCCTTCGACCGTTTTCTCAGCGGGCTGCCGGCGGGAGTGCAGTTGTTTTCGCTGCTGAAGGCCAACCCCCGGCTCCTCGATCTTGCGGCGACCATCCTGGGGACGGCGCCCCGCCTGGCGGAGCAGTTGAGCCGGCGGCCAAAGGTGCTGGACGCCGTGCTCGATCCCGGTTTCTTCGGGCCCCTGCCGACGGCTGCGGAACTGCAGCGAAATATTGCGTCCGTCATTCCCGCTGAGACGCCTCTCGACGAGGTGGTGGACCGGGCCCGCGTGCTGGGCAAGGAGCAGGCCTTCCGCATCGGCGTGCGCGTGCTGTCGGAAACCGTGAGCGCGGTGGACGCGGGGATAGCATTCTCCGATCTGGCGGAATTGTTGCTCGCCCGTTTGCATGAAGCAGTGAGCGTGAACGCTGAACTCCGCCACGGGCTGGTGGCGGGCGGGCGGAGCGCCGTGCTGGCATTGGGCAAGCTCGGCGGCCGCGAGATGACCGCAGCCTCCGATCTCGATCTCATCGTGGTCTATGATGCTGACGAGGCAGCCAATCAGTATTTCGCGCGTCTCACGCAACGCCTGATCGCCGCCATCACGGCACCCACTGCCGAGGGCGTGCTCTATGATGCCGACATGCGGCTCAGACCCTCGGGCAGCAAGGGTCCAGTGGCGGCAAGCTTCGATAGCTTCTGCGCTTACCATCGGGATTCTGCCTGGACCTGGGAGAAGCTGGCGCTGACACGGGCGAGGCCCGTGTGCGGAGACGAACGCCTCCAATCCGCGTTGCGGGCGGCAATCCGCGAGGCTCTCTGCGTGCCGCGTGATCCGGACGTAACGCGGGCCGACATCCTCGACATGCGGAAACTCATGCTCAAGGAGCAAGGCAATACCGGCATGTGGGACATCAAGCGGAAGCGCGGCGGGTTGGTGGAGGTCGAATTCCTCGCCCAGACGTTGCAATTGATCCACGCGACAGCCCAGCCCTCGGTTCTCGATACCAACACGCTGGCCGCGCTGGAAAAGCTGGTGGCCGCCGGTTGCCTTTCGGCGGGCGACGGCGAGGCGCTCCGCCATGCCTGCGCCCTGTACCAGCGGCTGACCCAGGTTTTGCGGCTTTGCGTGGCGCATGCCTATGATCCTGCCGGCTCGCCCGCGGGTCTCAACCGCATTGTCGCCAGCGCCGCGGCCTGCCCGGACATCGCCACGGCGGAATCCCTGCTTCAGGATACCCAAGCCCGGGTGGCGGCCATCTTCGATGAGCTCGTGGGTGAGCCCTTTCCCGAAAAGTAGAGGGTATCCTCGCTTGACCAGGTTAGGGCGGTACTGTCTTATTCCGTGCTCAAGTCGGACAGAAATGATGCGGACAGCATGGAGGATCGTGGCGGGCGTCGTATTGGCTCTGGCGTTTGTATCGGCCGCGCAGGCGGAATGGGTGGAAGGGAACGTACCGGAATTTGGGTTTTCGGCGTTATTTCCCAAGGCCCCGGAGAAGGGGGAAACCATCGAAGACGGCGTCAAGATCACCAGTTTTTCCGGCGCCGCGGACGGCAAGTTCTGCATCGTTGTGGCAGGCGACTATCCATTTGTCATCAATCCTGACGAGGAGACGGTGGCGAGCCGCGATAACTTCGCCAAAGGCGTCAATGCCAAGGTCACGACCAGCCAGCGGATCACCTTTCCGCGCGGCTTAACCGATCTGCAGGCGATTAAATTCGATGCCGAGAGCGACACCCATACGTTCCGCTCCCTGATTGTCATTGACGGCTCGCGCGCCTATCAGGTCGCGGCGGGCATGTCTAAGCCGGTTAGTGACGGCACAGACCTCGACACGTGCATCGGCGGGTTCAAGTTGACGCCGAAAACCTAGGGCGCGGCCAGAAGTCTCAAAGAGGACACCGCAGCCCTGAGCTCAGCCGGGCGGAGGGCGCTTTTTAGCAATAATTCAACCGTCTCTTAGCCTTTCACCTCCCCGTCGCTCCGCGATGGGGTTCTTTCCTCTCCCCTCTTTGCGGGGGGCGAGGACGACAGCGACGGATTCACCTCCTGTTCTCCGTCCTAGGACTGCAACGCAGGAGGAAAGCCATGAAACATACTATATTTGCCGTCGCCGCACTCGCTGGACTGTTGAGCGGTCAGGCGCTTGCCGTCGAACCCTCGTTCCCGCGCAACCCCAAGGTGTTCGGCAAGATCGATGGGGATGCAAACGGCAAGATCACGCTCGCTGAAATCAAGCCCAAGGCGGAGAAACGGCTGCTCCGCCTCGACGCCGACAAGAACAATGAGATTTCCACCGCCGAAATCGACGTCTACCTGCAGAAGCGCCTGGAACAGCGGCGCAACAAGATGCTTGCCGCCTTGGATGGCGACAAGAACGGCGTGATCACCATTGCCGAACTCGACAAGCTCGTCGATGCCATGTTCAATAGCGCCGACGCCGACAAGGATGGCGGTGTAAGTCTTGAGGAGGCCCGCGATTTCAGGATTGCAAAATTGCCGAAGCCGGAGGCCGAAGCCAATTGAAACCCGGAGTCATCGGCAAAGGTGAATTTGCAAGCTGGCAAACAGGGGCCGGGGGCGGACCTTCAATCGACGGGGGACGCCGAACTTTTAGGCCGGGCCGCCCGCCGCGATGCCTTGGCTTTCGGAGAGATCGTGAACCGCTATTACAAGCCGGTTTATCGCGTGGTGTCGCGCATGACCGGCGGCCATGCCGACACCGAGGACTTAGCCCAGGAGGCCTTCCTCAAGCTCTGGCGAAACCCGGGGCAGGTGCGGGAAGCTGGCGCACTGAAAGGCTGGCTGATGCGCGTTGCCTCCAATGCCGCGATCGACCGGAGCCGCAGGCGCGTCCATGCCGATATCGAGGCGGTGCCGGAGGTGGCTGATACCATGGCGCCTGCCGATAAGGGGATCGACCGCCAGGCGGCGGTGCGCGAGATCGAACGCCGCATTGCCGGCCTCCCCGACCGGCAGCGGCTCGCCCTGTTGCTGGTCTACTACGAGGGAATGTCGAATATCGAGGCGGCGGCGGTTATGGAGACCAGTATTGAAGCGATTGAGTCGCTGCTGGCACGTGCCAGGCGGAGTTTGAAGGACAGCCTGTCGGGAGACTGGCGCAATTTGCTGGATGGCTTAAATGCCCCAGCCACATGAGGATGCCATGGACCCAATGATGACAAGTCGAATACAGGCGGTACTGGCAAGCTATGGTGCTGACCCCGCGAGATGGCCAGCGTCGGAGCGGGCCGAGTTGCTGCCGCATCTTGCAGCGGCAGGCGAAGCACTGGACGAAGCGCGGCACATCGACCGCCTGCTCGATCTTGCGGCAGCACCGGTGCTTGCCCTTGGTCTTGAGCGTAGGTTGATGGGGCAGATTGCAAAGCCTGCCGCCCAGCGCCGCCCGCCGCTGGGCTGGAGTGCTGCGTTGCCGCTTGCGGCCTCCTTGGCTCTTGGCGTCTACCTGGGCGCCGTGGGGTCCCTCGACAGCCTGCTTCCCTCCGCGGTTGTCGACGATATCGCAGACCTGGATGAGGATGACGACAGCGACCTCAGTGGGGCGACGGAAGCCACCGACTACTCCGAGGGCGAATTGTCATGAGCGAAATTTCCAATGGCCCGGTGGCTAGCCGCCGCTGGTCCTGGTTGCATGTGCTGCTGATCGTTTCGCTGGGGCTGAATCTGTTGGTGGCCGCCGCAGCCGCCACGCGTTTCGTTTACCACCCGCATCCCGGGCGCATGGCGGGCATGAGCTATTTGCACCTGATTCCGCGAAAATTCCTGGCCGATATCGACAAACCGCGCCGCGAGGAGCTTCTGGGCTATGTCAAGGACCATCGCGACCGCTTCCGCGAGGGCCGGCAGAAATCGCGGGCTGTGGCGGAGACTTTGGCCGACGCTCTCGATGCCACGCCCTACGATGAAGTGAGGGTTCGCGCTGTACTCGATGAGTTTGCCGGCAATGGCGTGGACCAGATCGGTCTAGGCACCCAAGCAGCACGGGATTTTATCTCCCGCCTCAACCCGGACGAAAGAATGAAGCTTGCCCAGCGCATCCGCGAGCGCGCCAAGGGGGGCAAGCGGAAGTAGTTTATGTCCTCGCCCCGCGTGAGCGGACAGGGGCCCATTGCGAAGCAATGGGAAAGGAGAGGGGCCAGCGGATTATATCGGGCTTTTCGTTTGTTGCTCGCGCCACCAAGAATCCATGAAAAGACCGTTGGCCCCGCACCAAACCCCCCGCGGGAGGGGAGGGGGCCCGTCCACAGCCCCCCCCCGCCGGGCGCGGGC
>JACMJT010000050.1 GCA_014380505.1 Hyphomicrobiales bacterium
AGCCCGTCATCCTCAGCGAGCAGCAGATGACCTCCGTGCTGGCCCGCTTCAAGACCTATGGCAAGCAGTGCAGCGAACTCGGCGAAGGTGAAGTCCACGCGGTGCTCGCGCCGGAACGCCGCGATGCGCCTGTCAAACACAAAAAGAAAAAGCACAAATCATGATCGCCAATGTATCGGCCCTTGTTGCTGAACTCAAAACCCGCGCCGAGAATGGACGCCCGGTGACTGTCGGCCTTGCGGGTGCGGGACAGATGGGAACCGACATCGTCGTGCAGCTTGCGTTGATGCCGGGCCTGCGGCTGGGTGCGGTGGCCGAGATCGATGTTCCGGCCGCCATTGCCGCCGCTGTGCTGGCGGGTCACGACCGCGGAAACATTGTCGAAGCCCAATCGGTGTCCGCCATCGATGCGGCGATCGAGCAGGGCAGGCTCGCCATAACCTCCGAGCTCGCTGCTCTCGCGGCGGCGGGGCGGATCGACGTGGTCATCGACGCCACCGGCAATCCCAATATCGGCACAAGCTTCGCGCTGGATTCGATCCGCAACGGCAAGCCCGTCGTCATGCTCAACGTCGAGGCCGACATCACCATTGGGCGTCATCTGCACAATGAAGCCCGCAAGGCCGGTGTCGTCTATACCGGGGCCGCCGGCGATGAGCCCGCGGCGGCGCTGGAGATCATCGGATTTGCCCAGTCGCTCGGCCTCACCGTCGTGTGCGCCGGCAAGGGCAAGAACAATCCGCTCAAATTCGACGCGGTGCCCGCCGACTACGAGAAGGAAGCCCGCGAGCGCAACATGAATGCCCGCATGCTTGTGGAGTTCGTCGACGGTTCCAAAACCATGATCGAGATGGTGGCCATTGCCAATTGCACCGGCCTTGTGCCGGATTGCCCCGGCATGTACGGCCCCGCTGCCACCCGCGAGGAACTCGCCTCCGTCCTCATCCCGAAATCCCATGGCGGCGTTCTGTCCAAACCTGGCTGTGTCGATTATTCCATCGGCAAGGGTGTCGCCCCCGGTGTTTTTTGCATCGTGGCTTCGGACCATCCGCGCGTCCGCGAACGCATGGTCGATCTCAAGGTGGGAAAGGGTCCCTTCTTCACAATCTTCCGGCCCTATCATTTGACCAGCCTTGAAGTGCCGCTGTCGGCGGCGCGCGCCGTGCTGCATGGCCGCGCCGACATGGTGCCGCTCGATCATCCCGTGGCGGAAGCGGTCACCGTCGCCAAGCGCGATCTGAAAACGGGCGAAACCCTGGGCAAGATCGGCGAGACCGAATATCGCGCTTGGGCCATGACGGCCGGCGAAGCCCGCCAAGCCAACGCCATTCCCCTGGGCCTCGCGGAAGGCGCTCGGATCGTCAAGCCGGTCAAAGCCGGGGAATATCTGACCTACGGCAATTGCGTTCCCGACGATTCACTGATCGTGACGCAAATCAGAAAACGTCTCGATCAGGAAGATGCGCGCCTGCATACGCTGTGATCTTTCCTACGCGCCACACACCTCCGGTTAAGAGCACGAGGTTCCCGGGCATCGCACTCCTCTCTCTATCCGTCATTCCAGCTTGCGCTGGAATGACGGGAGGGTTGCGGGTGCTGCGGCCCGGGTAGCCCGGGGGAGACGAGTGAACACCAGGGATGGTTGACTTACCGATTTGGCCGACCTTACTGTCTCAAGGAGGAAGCTAGGCAGGTGGGAAATGCGTGAATGAACGCGGTGGCCGCCCAAATCACCCCGCGTCGCGCGTGGTTGCCGCGCTGGATGACCTCGGAGCATCCGCTGCCCTGGTTGCTGCCGGCCTCGGCACTGATGGTCGTCTTTGGCATCTACCCGCTGCTTTATGCAGTGTGGCTGTCGCTGCACAAGCGCAATCCGGTTCTCCGCAAGAATGTCTTCGATCCCACTCATAACTGGCTGAAAGCCGCAGCGGATGACCGCGTATGGGATGCCATAGTCACTACGTTCATGTACACCGGCATCGCCCTTGCCATTCAACTTGTGCTGGGCATGGCGATAGCACTGCTTCTCGATACGGACCGCAAGGGCTACGGCATTCTCCGCGCCATGATGACGCTGCCGCTGGTGGTGCCGCCCGCCGTCACCGCCATGATGTTCCTGCTCATGCTCGATGGTTCCTTCGGCGTCCTGAGCCGGGCGCTTTATGCAACGGGATTGTGGTCGCCGCAATTTCCCATCCTCGCCACCAGTTCATCGGCGCTGGCGGGCGTGCTGCTCGCCGATATCTGGCAATGGACGCCCTTCATGGTGCTGATCATGATGGCAGGCCTGCGCTCCCTGCCGAAGGAACCCTTCGAGGCCGCCGCCATCGATGGCGCGACCGCTACCCAGGCCTTCATCAGGCTCACCTTGCCCATGAT
>JACMJT010000416.1 GCA_014380505.1 Hyphomicrobiales bacterium
GCGCCGATCGCCTGGGCCACGAACAGCGGCAGGAAGTTGCGGGTCTTGAGCAGCGAAAGCTGGCTGGGTTCGGTCATGGAGAAAGGGCCTCTTCGATCACCCGTTCACCATGCGCGGCGTCATCTCGATCAGCGTCGGGCCTTCGGCGGCAAGCGCTTTCTTGATTGAAGCTGTCAGCGCCTTGAGCGAGGCCGGCTTTTCGGCGACGCAGCCATAGGCCTTGGCCAGCGCCTGGAAGTCCGGGTTCTTCAGGGTGACGGCATTGGGCTGAATGCCCTTCATCACCATGTCGTCGTGAATGGCGCCGAGTGCATCGTTGTTCCACAGAAGAATGACAAGCGGCAGCTTGTGCTCCGCCGCGGTGCCCAGTTCGTTGAGCGTGTACTGGAGGCCGTAATCGCCAACCAGAACGGCCACCGGCGTTGCGCCCACACCAAATTTGGCGCCGATGCCAACGGGAAGTCCGAAGCCCAGCGTGCCGAAGCCCACGGGGTGGATCCAGGTGCGCGGGCAATGCACCGGAAACACTTCATTGGCGGCATAGGCGATCTGGGTCATGTCGGAGGCGATGACGGTTTCTTCCGGCAGGGCCTCGCGGATGACGGTGAGAACTTTGGTCAACAGGCTGCGGAGTTGATCGGGTTCGCCGGGGCCGATGGAAGCCGAAGCAGGCCCGGCGCGCTCTTTTACCTTGGCGGCGATCATTTCCAGTGCCTCGCGGGCATCGCCGAGTATGGCGATTTCCGCCGTATGGGGCCGCACCAGCGAGGCGGGGTCGATGTCGATGCGGATCAGGTTTTTGTCGATCAGCATGGCCGAATACCAGAAGTCGGTTTCGGACAATTCGGAACCGGCGCAGAGAATGGCATCGGAACTGGCCAAAAGTGCCTGCCCTTCCTTGGTGGAAAGGCAATAACCCAGGCAGAGCGGATGATCGGCCCTGACCGCGCCCTTGCCCGCCGTCGTCGTCAGCATGGGCGCTTTCAGCTTTTCGGCGATAGCGGTCGCGGCTGCTCCCGCATGGAGCGCGCCACCGCCCAATACGATGACAGGATGCTTGGCGCCGTTGAGCTTCTTCACCGCCGCCTCGATCTGCGCCGCCGAAGGCGTGGCCAGCGGCGGACGGTTACGCACATGCCAGCCATCGCCCGCCGGTTCCTTCAGCAGATCGAGGGGAATTTCGAGATAGGCGGGCCTGGGCCTGCCGCTGGCAAAATTGGCGAAGGCGCGGGCAATGCAATCGCGCACGTCCTTCGGCGTGTAGGCCCGCATGGCAAGGCTGGTAACGGTTGCGGCGGCGCCCCGCTGATCGAGCATCTCATGCAGGCGGCCACGGCCTTGCGCGCCGTCGCGAATATCAAGTGCTGAGGAAATTACCAGCACATTGCTCGAATCCGACCAGGCCTGTCCCATGGGTGTCAGGATGTTGAGCAGTCCCGGCCCGGTGATGGTAAAGCAAACACCGGGCTTGCCGGTGGCCCTGGCATAGCCATCGGCCATGAAGCCGGCACCCTGCTCATGGCGCACCAGTATGTGCCGGATTTTCGAGCGCGGCAGGGCCCGGTACATTTCCACATTGTGGACGCCGGGAATGCCAAAGATCGTATCGACGCCATAGGCTTCGAGGAGACCGACGAGGGCTTCGCCAGTTGAGAGTTCGGCACGTTTCGGCATGTCAGGCTGCTTTCACTTCCGGTGGGTTCACCGCGTGACATGCCACAAGGCTTGCATCATGGGCAAGGAGGAGAGGGTTGAGCACCGGGCATATCTCGAAGCACAGGGGGCAGCGGGGGTGGAAGGTGCATCCCGAGGGCGGCGACAGGGGCGAGGGCAATTCCCCTTTCAGGACGATCCGGTCACGCTTGCGCGTGGGGTCGGGATGGGGCGTCGCCGACCACAGCGCCCTCGTATAGGGGTGCTGCGGATTGCCGAACACCCCATCGCGGGGCCCCTGTTCGACGACGCGGCCCAGATACATCACCATCACATCGTTGGCGATGTGCTTCACCACCGACAGATCGTGGCTGATGAAGAGATACGCCAGATTATGGCGCTCCTGAATGTCGGCCAGGAGATTGAGCACCTGCGCCTGGATCGAAACGTCGAGCGCGGACACCGGCTCATCGAGCACCAGAATTTCGGGATCGAGCATGAGGGCGCGGGCGATGGCGATGCGCTGGCGCTGGCCGCCGGAAAACATGTGGGGATAGCGGTCATAGTGCTCAGGCCTGAGCCCCACGCTGGTCATCGTGGCGCGGGCGCGCTCGGTCCGCTCGGCGCGGCTGAGCTTCGTATTGACCTTGAGCGGCTCTTCCAGCGCATGGCCGATCTTCTGGCGGGGATTGAGGGACCCGTAGGGATTCTGGAACACGATCTGCACTTTGTGGCGCAGCGCCCGCAACGTCTCGCTGGAGGCACCGGCGATCTCCTGGCCGGTAATCACCAGCGAACCGGAGGAGGGTTGCTCGATCATGGCGGCGAGACGGGCAAGGGTTGACTTGCCGCAGCCCGACTCGCCAACGACCGCGAGCGTCTTGCCGCGTTCGAGCGTGAAACTCGCGCCATCGAGTGCCTTCAGGGTCGCCGGCGCGGCAAACGCACCGCGCGAGACGCCGTAGTAGCGGGTCAGATTTTTCGCGGTCAGAACGATGCTCACGCGACCTTCTCCACGCCGGGATGGCCTTGGGGCACTCCGTTCTTCAGCGGATAGTGGCAGAGTGCTCCTTCCTTGCGGGGCGGCACGGTGCTGACGCAGAGCGCGGTCGCGAAATTGCAGCGCGGTGAAAAGAGACAGCCCGCGGGCCGGTCGAATTGGCCCGGCACAACGCCCGGAATGGAGGGAAGCCTGCGCCCTGTGGCGCGTTCGGGAAGGGCTGAAAGAAGGGCTGCCGTATAGGGATGGCGTGGATCGCGGAAGAGGGTCGCCACCTCCTGCTCTTCCACCTTCCACCCCGCATATTGCACGCTGACGCGTTCGGCGGTTTCGGCAACGACACCCATGGAGTGGGTGATAAGCACAAGGCCCATGCCGGTGTCCCGTTGCAGGCGCACCAGCAGTTCGAGAATTTGCGCCTGAATGGTGACATCAAGAGCTGTGGTGGGTTCATCGGCGATCAGCAGTTTCGGATTGCAGGAAATGGCCATGGCGATCATCACGCGCTGGCTCATGCCGCCGGAGAGTTGGTGCGGGTAGGACGAAAGCCTGGACTGGGGAGCCGGGATGCCCACGTGGTCGAGCAGTTCGATGACGCGTGCCTGGCGCTCCTTCTTGTCCATGTCGAGATGAGTTTTAAGCGCCTCGTCGAGCTGGAAGCCCACGGTGAAGCAGGGGTTGAGACTCGACATGGGCTCCTGGAAGATCATGGCGATATCCTTGCCGGTGATCTTGCGGCGCTCCGTGGCCGGCATGGTGAGAAGGTCGCGGCCGTCAAAGCTCATGACGTCTGCCGTCACCCTGGCCGTCCACGGCAGCAGCCCCATGACCGCCAGCATGGAAACCGACTTGCCCGAACCCGACTCCCCCACGATGGCCAGCACCTCGCCCGCATCGACCCTGAAAGACACCCCGTCAACGGCCCGGAACCAGCCGCTGCCGGTCTTGAATTCCACGGTGAGGTTAACGATTTCAAGGAGGGGCATGGCTATTGGTCTTTTGGGTGTAACCGGCACATTCCTCTTGGAGTGGAAGGACTGAAGGCCCTCAAGATGCGCATCCCCATCCTTCCCCTGACCTGAAGTTGGTTAATTCATCATGGCACAGTCCAAGCCCCAGTCCACGGGTTTTACGAAGCCCGGCTCCGGGCCGCAGCCCGATTATTGAAACGGGTTGTAAATTTTTTGCCGGCAAACTATATTAACTCCAGTAGGAGAGATGTATATGAGACCCGTGTGGCCAATACTCTGAGAGCGATTGCAGTCACCATCTGACTGTCGCCAGCAAAGCTGCGATCGCCACAATACCTAGCGCTGCATTCGCGGCAATCCTGATCTGAATGCCCTGATTCAATTCGCGGATTTTGTCCGCGATTTTTATTGACGTCGCTTTCCCCTGCTTGATGCATTTTATGGCGTCGAGATGCGTGGTTCTGATCACGGTGAGCGTAATTTCAATGTGCCTCTTGGCGAGGATGGGATTTGAAAGCGAGGCATAGGAGGCGGTGAACTCCGCTTCTTTTGTGTAGTATGCGATAACCGGCTCGATGATGTCCGTGGGCAGGATTGTCAGTCTTGATTTTATGGAATTAAATACGGCGTTCTCCCCCGCCTCTGCCGTGATCATGGGCTGGCGCTCCCGGGAATAGGTCATGGCGCGTGCGTTAGCGAGAGCGTGCCTGTAAGTCCTCAGAGTAAAGTTGTGGCGAAAAGACTTTGTATTCTGGACAATCTCCGTATTCAGCGCGATCAGGTTTTCTATAATTTCGATGTCCTTGGTGTGTCTCCAATATAAATACGCATAGTATTTGTTGAATATCCACGCCAACGTAGCGGCGATTGCCAGGATCAGCGCACCTAGGGCCTCGCCGTCGCGGACATAATCCACAAAGCCGCTCAAGCCGCCGATGTTTGTAACGGTTTCGACGGGCATGCTCAGCTCCGCCGGAGCCTGGGATCGAGCGCGTCGCGGAGGCCGTCGCCAACGAGGTTGATCGACAGCACGGTGATCAGGATGGCGATGCCGGGGAAGGCCATGACCCAGGGATGGGAACTCATGAGATCGCGGGTATCGGCCAGCATGGAGCCCCATTCGGGCGTTGGCGGTTGCGCGCCCAATCCCAGAAAGCCCAGGGCCGCCGCCTCCAGAATGGCGTCGGACATGCCAAGGGCCGCCTGCACGATCAGGGGTGCGAGGCAATTGGGCAGCACCGTCACGGTCATAAGCCGCCACGGCCTGACGCCGGCCACCTTCGAGGCGGTTACATAGTCCTTGGTGAGTTCGGCAAGCGCCGAGGCCCGCACCAGCCGCACATAGCGCGGCAGATAGACAACGGTGACTGCGATGATGGTGTTGGTGAGGTTGGGGCCGATCACCGCGATGATCAGGATCGCCAATACCAGACCCGGGATCGACATGATCAGATCCATGACGCGGATGATGAGCACATCGACAATGCCGCCGAACCAGGCGGAGGCCAGGCCAAAAGCAATGCCGAAAACCATCGACACGGTCATCACCGAAAGACCAATGAACAGCGATACCCGCGCCCCATACATAATGCGCGAGAGCATGTCGCGCCCCACCGCATCGGTGCCCAAGAGAAAGCGCGGATCGGATCCCTCTTTCCAGAACGGCGGCATTTTGGAAAACCCGCGAAACTGCTCGAGCGGATCATGGGGTGCGATAAATCCTGCAAAAATCGCGGTGAGCACGATGACGATCACCACGGCCAGCCCCACGACGGCGCCCCTGTTCTCGCGAAAGGCGTGCCACAGGGCGGTGAACGGCCCCGGCGGGGCGGGGCGAACGGCGATCCCTTCAACGGCCATGGCGGATCCTCGGATTGATCAGGCCGTAGAGCATGTCGACAATCAGATTGACGAAGATCACAACCGTCGAGATCAGCATGATGCCGCCCTGAAGCGCTGGATAGTCGCGCCGCCCGATCGACTCGACCAGCCACTTGCCGACACCCGGCCATGAGAAAATCGATTCAGTCAGAACAGCGCCTGCAAGCAAGGTGCCCGTCTGCAAGCCGATGACGGTGACCACGGGAATGAGCGCGTTACGGAGCGCATGCAATCCGATGACCCGGCGCACAGCCAGGCCCTTGGCCCGGGCGGTGCGCACATAATCTTCCTCAAGCACTTCGAGCATGGAAGAGCGGGTCATGCGGGCGATGACCCCGAGTGGAACAGTGCCGAGCACGATGGTCGGCAGGATCAAGTGGCGCGCCGCGTCGGCAAAGGCGCCTCTCTGGCCGGAGA
>JACMJT010000417.1 GCA_014380505.1 Hyphomicrobiales bacterium
ATGAGAGCTATGTGATCGGGGCGGTGGTTGGCGGGGTGAATGATTACCGGATCAGCTGCTCCCAGCTGCGGGAAGGACCTGGGGAGCTGTGCATTGTCCATCCGGGCGAAGTTCATGACGCGGTGCCGGAAGGCGATGGCTACAGCTACCGGATGATCTATCCCAAGCCATCGCTCTTGCAAAACATCGTGGAGATGGCAACCGGCAGGCGGGCCAACGCGCCGCAGTTCAATGGCCCGGTGATCAAGGATGAGTTGATTGCCGCCCGCTTCCTGCGGGCCCATGAGGCGCTTGAAGCAGGGGCGGAGCCGCTGGGCGTCGATGAGGCGCTGACCTCGGTGCTGCTCGACATGATTGACTGACACGCCGGCGGCCTGGGTGCGGTAGGTGTCGCGGGCCGCGAGCCTCTCGCCGTGCGCCGCGCCAAGGATTATCTTGCGGCCCATGTCGATGAGCAGGTGGAACTTGAAAACCTGGCCAAGGCGGCGGGGCTCAGCCCTTTCCATCTCATCCGGGTGTTTCGGAAGGCGACGGGCATGACGCCGCACAACTGGCTGGTGGACCGGCGGGTGCATCTGGCCTGCAACCTGTTGCGGGCGGGCCTGAGCGCCACCCATGTGGCGGCGCAATGCGGCTTCTCCGATCAAAGCCATCTGACCCGGGTGTTCAAGTCGCGGCTTGGAATCACGCCCGGACGGTTCCGCCTGAATAAGGCCTGCGCATGACGTCATCTGCGCGTGAGTTCCGGCAGGGATTGCTTGACGTCCTCCCCATCCTGGTTGCCGCCACGCCTATTGGCTTGCTGTGGGGACCCTTGGCGGCAAGCAAGGGGCTGGTGCCTTTTGAAGTCTGGCTGATGAGTGCCACGGTCTTTGCCGGTGCAGCGCAGTTCGTCGCCATTGAGGTGTGGCGCGATCCGGTGCCGTGGCTTCTGCTGACGGTCACGGCGCTGATCGTCAACATCCGCCATGTTCTGATGGGGGCTTCCCTGTCACGCCATCTGGGCGGCATAGATGGGCGCTGGCATCCCTTAATGATGTTCCTGCTGGCTGATGAAAATTGGGCCTTCTGCGAAAGCCGGGCGCTCAAGACACCGCTGACCTTGGGCCACTACTTCGGGCTTGCCCTACCCATGTGGATTACATGGACGACGTCCTCACTGATCGGCGCCATTGTCGGCCGGTCGTTTGGCGATCCAGCGGCCTATGGTTTTGATTTTGCGTTTTCGGCGATGTTCATCGCCATTCTGGCGGGCTTCTGGAAAGGCTCGCGCACCGGCGCAATACTGGGAGCCAGTGCGATAGCTGCGGCCCTGGCGAAGCTTTATGTGCCGGGAGCCTGGTACATTGTAATTGGTGGAATTGTCGGGATGGTAATTGCGGCCCTTCTTTACCGCGAAGGTGAAACCACATGACGACGACGATCCTGGCCATTCTGGGCATGGCACTTGCGACATACGCCACGCGCGCCAGCGGGCTTTACCTCATGCGCGGCGTTGTGGTGAAGGGGCGGCTGAAGGCGGCGCTTGACGCCTTGCCGCCGGCCATCCTCATGGCGGTGATCGCACCAACGATATTGACAACGGGCATTGCCGAATCCAGCGCGGCTATCCTGACAGCGGCCGTGGCCTTCATGCGGGCGCCGCTGGTGGTCACGATCTTGACCGGTGTGATTAGTGTGGTGCTGCTGCGAATGGTCCTGACCTGATATGGGAGAACAGCTATGAACATTGAGTTTCTGGTTACGTCCATCGTCGTTATCCTGCTGCCTGGAACTGGTGTGCTTTACACACTGTCGGTTTGATTGGGCCAAGGTATCAGGTCCAGCATTGTTGCTGCATTTGGCTGCACCTTGGGGATTGTTCCGCACATCCTGGCGAGCATTGTCGGGTTGGCGGCGGTGCTGCACACGAGTGCGCTGGCCTTTCAGATTCTCAAATATCTGGGCGTTGCCTATCTCTTCTACATGGCGTGGATGATCATGCGCGAGGATGGTGCCCTGCAGGTCTCAGAACGGCGCTTAAAAACGCCGTATGCGCGGATCATCCTGAATGGCATTCTGCTTAATGTCCTGAACCCCAAACTCACGCTGTTCTTTCTGGCGTTCCTGCCACAATTTGTGCCGGCCACCACGGGCAATCCAACGCTTGCGATGCTTTGGCTCTCGGCGGTGTTCATGCTGCTCACATTTCTGGTGTTTGTGGGTTATGGCGTGTTTGCGGCGGCGGCCCGCAGCCAGATCATTTCACGTCCGAAAGTTCTGCTGTGGTTCCGCCGTTCCTTTGCAGCAACATTCGGAGTGCTGGGACTGAGGTTGGCGCTATCCGAAAAATAATGTCGTTAACTAGGCGAACGGCGCGCAGGCCTTCCTCAGCCAAGTCAATTCGTCGCCTGAAAGATGATCGCCGACTTCCTTGAGAACGCGGGCGTGGTAGGTGTCGAGCCAGTGCAACTCATCGCGGGTCAGCAGTTTTGTATCGATGAGC
>JACMJT010000418.1 GCA_014380505.1 Hyphomicrobiales bacterium
AAGCGCCGCCCCGGCCAATCGCGCTTCACCACGCAGCGCCGGGAAGCCGATGCCGTTAAGATCCTGTCGGGCGTGTTCGAGGATGACCGCACCGGTGGCCCGGTCACCACCGGCACGCCGATCATGCTGATGATCGAGAACACCGACCAGCGCCCCAAGGACTATGCGGAAATCCGCGACAAGTTCCGGCCCGGCCACGCCGACTGGACCTACCAGGCCAAATACGGCTTGCGCGATTATCGCGGTGGCGGCCGTTCCTCGGCACGGGAGACGGCGGCGCGGGTGGCGGCAGGGGCAATCGCTCGCAAGGTCCTTCCCGGCGTCAATATCCGCGGCAGCCTCGTGCAAATGGGTCCCCATGCCATTGACCGCACCAATTGGGATTGGTCGCAGGTTGACAAGAACCCGTTCTTTTCGCCCGACGCCAAGGCAGCGGCTTTCTGGGAGGATTACTTGGACGGCGTGCGAAAGTCAGGCTCGTCGTGCGGGGCTATCATCGAAGTAACCGCATCGGGCGTGCCCGCCGGCTGGGGCGCCCCCGTTTACGCCAAGCTCGACCAGGACATTGCCGCCGCCATGATGAGCATCAATGCGGTGAAGGGCGTGGAGATCGGCGCGGGCTTCAGCGCGGCGGCATTGTCGGGCGAAGAAAATTCCGATGAAATCCGCATGCGCCACGGCAAGCCGGAATTCCTGTCAAACCACGCCGGCGGCATCCTCGGCGGGATTTCCACGGGGCAAGACATTGTGGTGCGCTTCGCAGTCAAGCCTACCTCATCTATCCTCAGTTCACGGAAGACCGTCACGGCTTCAGGCGAAGACGCCGACATAGTCACCAAAGGCCGCCACGACCCTTGCGTGGGCATTCGCGCCGTGCCGGTGGGTGAAGCCATGCTGGCGCTGGTGCTGGCCGACCATTTCCTGCGGCACAGGGCACAGATGGGGTAATTCTACCCCCCTCGTTATAAGAATGGCGAGCTACTCCACATCGAGCGGTTCAGTGCCCGCCGCCGTGCCGTCGGGCTTCAGGGTGATCTTCTCGATCCTGGCCTCGGCGTCCTTCAGGAGCTTTTCGCAATGCTCCTTCAGAGTTCGCCCGCGCTCGTAGATCGAGATCGACTGTTCGAGATCGACTTTGCCGGATTCGAGCTTGGTGACGATCTCCTCCAGTTGCGCCAGCGCCTTTTCGAAGGGAAGGCTCGCAATATCGTTGGTCTCGGCAGCCATCAGAACTCATCTCCGGGTTGATCGTCTACGCCGCCGGCCGACCCGCGCATCAGCGCTTGCACATGAACGCCAACCGACGAGGCCAAACCTTGCAAATCATAGCCGCCTTCCAACACCGATACAACGCGGCCGCCGCCATGGGTTTCCGCCGCCTCCATCAATTGCAGCGTCGCCCATGCAAAATCGTCTTCCGTCAATTGCAGGCTGCCGAGGGGATCACGGTGGTGGGCATCGAAGCCGGCCGAGATGATGACGAGATCGGGTGCGAAGGCATCAAGGGCTGGAAGAATGACCGAGCCCATGGCTTCGCGGAATTGCTCGCCGCCATCGCCCGCCCGCAGCGGTGCATTGAAGATGTTGCCCACGCCGGTTTCCCGGGTTGAACCCGTGCCCGGATAAAGCGGCATCTGGTGAGTCGAGCCATAGAACAGGTCTGGCTCGGACCAGAAAATATCCTGGGTGCCGTTGCCATGATGCACGTCGAAATCAACGACGGCGACGCGCCCCGCCCCATGACGCTCCCGGGCGTAGAGGGCCGCAATGGCCGCTTGGTTGAAGAAGCAAAACCCCATGGGCCTCTCCCGCTCGGCATGGTGGCCTGGCGGGCGCATGGCCACAAAAGCGTTGTCGGCCTCGCCCTGGAACACCAGATCGACGGCGGCGGTCGCTGCTCCAACGGCGCACATCGCCGCTTCCAGGGTACCCGGCGACATCACCGTATCGGCATCGAGATATTCAGTGCCTTTCCCGGGCGCCATGGAGCGAATGCGTTGCAGATGCGCGACCGTATGAGCCTTCAGTATGTCCGCGTCGCGGCCGAGTGGTGCTTCGCGGCGCAGGAGGCCTTTGAACGGAGGCGTTGCCAGAATCCGGTCAATGGCGCGGATGCGGTCGGCCCGCTCCGGGTGGCCTTCGGGAGTCTCGTGGGCCAGCGAGGCGGGATGGGTGAAAAGGGCCGTGGTCATAGGCAGTTTGTAGCTGGCGGCGTGCGGGACTGCTATAGACGCCAGCTGCATGCCTGCCGTGAATGACATTGCCGCCGCCGCAGAGGCGCTGAAGCGTGGCGACCTCGTCGCCTTTCCGACCGAGACCGTTTATGGCCTCGGCGCCGATGCCACCAATGACACGGCGGTGGCCCGGGTTTATGCGGCGAAGGGGAGGCCTGCCTTCAATCCATTGATCATTCATATGGCGGACGCGGAGGCCGCTTTCCGGCTCGGTGATTTTCCGGAGATGGCAAAGACTTTGGCGCGGGCATTCTGGCCCGGTCCCTTGACGATCGTCGTGCCGCGCGAGGCCTCCTGCCCGGTGTCGCTGCTCGCCTCCGCCGGGCTTCCGTCAATCGCTGTCCGGGTGCCCAATCATCCGGTTGCGCTCGATCTGCTGCGCCAATTTGGCCAGCCCCTCGTCGGCCCCAGCGCCAATCCCTCGGGCCGCGTCAGTCCAACGAGCGCCGAGCATGTGCGGCGGCATCTGGGTTTAAAGGTGGCGATGATCCTCGATGGCGGCCGGTGCAAGGTGGGGGTTGAATCAACGGTGGTAAGTTTTCTCGAAGCATCGCCCAAGTTGCTGCGCCATGGCGGCATCTCGCGGGAGGGGATCGAAGGCGTCACTGGTTCGGCGGTGGCCGTCGAATCCCATGCATCACGGCCCCATGCGCCAGGGCAGCTCGTCAGCCACTACGCGCCACGTGCTGAAATCCGGCTCAACGTGGAAACCCCGCGCAATGGCGAGGCTTATCTGGGCTTCGGCCCGCTGCACACGCACGGACCCTACTCGCTTTCACCTTCCGGCGATCTGGTCGAGGCTGCCGCCAGCCTGTTCCGCCTGTTGCATGATATCGACGCTACGGGTGTTGCATCGATTGCGGTGGCCCCCATACCCCATCACGGTCTCGGTGAAGCGATCAACGACCGCCTGTTACGGGCCGCGGCGCCCCGGAACCGAGCATGACCGCCACGCCGAGCGAAGACACACTCAAGCGCCTCACCTCCGGAGTAGGCGCGAAGAACGCAATCCGCGCCGCCAAGGAGATGGACGGCTATATGCGCGAGTGGCGCGGGATTTGGCATGGCAAATCACCACTGGTTCTGCGCCCCGGTTCCGCGCAAGAAGTTTCGCAAATCCTCGTCATTGCCAACGAGATGGGGACAGCGATCGTACCTCAATCGGGCAATACCGGGCTCGCGGGTGGGCAAATCCCCCATGAGACCGGCACGGAAATTCTCCTTTCGCTAGACCGCATGACTCGCATCATCGATGTAGATTCTTCCGACAACACCATGACGGTGGAGGCGGGAGCCACGCTCAAATCGGTGCAGGAGGCGGCGGATGCGGTGGACCGTCTGTTTCCGTTGAGCCTAGCGTCGGAAGGGTCGGCCCGCATCGGCGGCAATCTCTCCACCAATGCGGGCGGCCTCAATGTTATCGCCTATGGCAACGCACGCGATCTCTGCCTCGGGTTGGAAGTGGTGCTGGCCGATGGCCGCATCTGGAACGGTCTCAAGCGGCTGCGCAAGGATAATACCGGTTACGACCTCAAAAACATGTTCATTGGCGCCGAGGGCACGCTTGGAATCATCACGGGAGCGGTGCTCAAGCTCTATCCCAAGCCGAAGCGCTATGAGACGGCCTTCATCGCCGTGCCTTCGCCACAGGCCGCCGTCGATCTGCTGTCGCTGGCCCGTGCGTTGAGCGGCAACCGCGTGACAGCCTTCGAGCTGATGCCGCTTATATCCCTGGGTTTCACCATCAAACATATGGGCGTGCGTGATCCGCTTGGCGCGCCTTCGCCCTGGTACGTATTGTCAGAGCTTTCCGATCCCGCGGAGGGCGCCTTCGATCAAATCCTCGAAGAGGCCATGGCGCGCGGATTGGTGAGCGATGCTACCCTCGCGCAGTCGGGCGCCCAGCGCACCGAACTGTGGGCGATACGTGAACTCATGTCGGAATCGCAGAAGTTCGAGGGCGGCTCGATCAAGCATGATGTGTCCGTGCCGGTATCGAAAGTGCCGCAATTTCTCGATGAGGCGGCGGCGGCGATGCACCGTTACATGCCCGGTGCGCGCCTATTTTCCTTCGGCCACATGGGCGACGGCAATATCCATTACAACGTCTCCCAGCCGGTGGGGATGGACAAGACGGCTTTCCTTGATCGTTGGGAAGAGATGAATGGGGTGATTTTCGAGATTGTGTTGAGGTTCGGCGGTTCAATAGGTGCCGAGCACGGCATCGGACGCTTGAAGCGCCATCATATGCCGAAGATCAAATCACCAGTGGAATTGCAGATGATGCGGGATTTGAAATACATGCTCGACCCTAACGGCATTCTCAATCCCGGAAAGGTGCTGCCCGATTGATGATGTTCCGCGATATGGAAGATAGGGATGTGGAGGCAGTCGCCGCCCTGTGGCGGGACTGCGGGCTGACCCGCGAGTGGAACGATCCTTACAAGGACATTGCATTCGCTCGCCGCGGCGAGACATCGACAATCCTTGTGGGCGAGGCTCAAGGCCGCATCGCCGCATCTGTTATGGCGGGCCACGATGGACATCGCGGCGTACTTTATTACGTGGCCGTTGAGCCGGCTTTGCGGGGCAAGGGCTTTGGCAAGGAGGCCGTGCGCGCCGCCGAATCCTGGATTCGCGCCCGCGGCGTATGGAAGATCAATCTGCTGGTACGCTCCGAAAACGCGGCTGTGCGCGGCTTCTATGAAAAGCTTGGCTACGAGATGAGTCCCGTTACGTGCATGGCGCGAAGATTGGACGGCGCAAAGTGATGCCGGAGCAACAAGTCCCCAAACTCGGTGTGTCGGCTTGTGTCTGGCAGGGGCCACGTGTGCTCATTATTCAGCGGGCCAATCCCCCGTTCGCCAGGATGTGGAGCCTGCCCGGCGGGCATGTGGACGCGGGTGAAACGCTGCTGGCGGCGGCCCACCGGGAACTGCTCGAAGAAACCGGCGTCAAGGCTCGCCTCAAACAACTGGCCGGCATGTATACGTTGGCTCATCCTGACGGCGCATATATGATCGCCTGCTACACGGGCCGATGGAAATCGGGCAAAGCCATGGCGTCTGGTGATGCCTTGTCGATTCTTTGGGCGCTCCCGGCCGAATTGGACGGCCTCGCCTTCACCCCCAATGTCCGCGATGCAATTGAACGCGCCAGGCTGCTGCTAAAGCTTTGAATAAAAATGGCTGTTTCAAGTTAACCTTCGTTTAAGGATCGAGTCGCCCCAGCCCCCATAGTTGCTAATGTGCGGTGGGGACGGCGCGGCGTTTCGACTGGGACGCACAGGTTTTTGGATCAAATGCTCAAATACAACGCCAAGACGCTTAGTCCACCGAGTACGGCCGAGGCCAAGCACATGGCGCTCCGCTACATTCTCGATGCCTGGGAGGAAGCGATTTATGACGGGCTCGATCCCGATTGCATTGCCACGGCGGCGATTTTCGCTGCCCTCTCGGACATGATCGCCACCTATGGCGAGGAGCCCGTTGCGGTGATGTGCGAGCGCCTACCCGAGCGCATCCGGGCGGGCGAATTTACCATCACCAAGACAAAGCAATAACACTTCAGCGGATATCGACGACGACGCGGCCCCGCACTTGGCCCGCCACGATTGCAGCACCAATTCCCGGCACGTCCTCAAGCTTCACATGGGTGGTCAGCGTCTTGAGCTTGCCCAGATCGAGATCGCGGGCAAGACGCTTCCAAGCCGCGAGGCGGCGCGGCAATGGTGTCGTCACCGAGTTGATGCCGATCAGTTTCACCCCACGCAGAATGAAGGGCGCAACCGAGGTCGGAAGATCCATGCCCTGGGCCAAGCCACAGGCAACGATGGTTCCTTCAGGATTGGTCTGTGACAGCACATTGGCAAGCGTCACCGAGCCTACGGAATCGATGGCTCCGGCCCAGCGGGCCTTGGCCAGCGGCTTCACCGTCACATTGAATTCATTGCGGTCGACTATGCCTGAAGCCCCCAGGTCTTTCAGAAAGGCTTCCTCGGACATGCGGCCCGTCGAAGCGACAACGCGGTAGCCGAGGTGGCTGAGAATGGCGATGGCGGTGGTGCCGACGCCGCCGGCAGCACCGGTTACCAGAATGTCGCCGTCAGTGGGCTTCACACCCTGCTCTTCCAGCGCCATCACGCACAGCATTGCCGTGAACCCCGCGACACCTGCCGCCATGGCGTCAGCACAGGTCCAGTCTTCCGGCACCGGCACCAGCCAGTCGCCGGAAACCCGCGCCACTTCCGAAAACCCGCCATGGTGCTGTTCGCCCACGCCCCAGCCGTTGAGCACCACTCTGTCGCCCGGTTTCCATCGTGCATGACTTGAGGCGCGCACCGTTCC
>JACMJT010000051.1 GCA_014380505.1 Hyphomicrobiales bacterium
CCGCTGGGATAGCCTCGGCGAGTTCTTCGCCCTCGCCGCGAGCTTCGAACACCTCGGCATCACGCAAAACCACGCCAAGGCCAAGGTGCTCGCGGAGACCCTCGACGAAGCCAACGGCAAGTTCCTGGAGTATGACAAGAGCCCCGCCCGCAAAGTCGGCGCCGGCATCGACAACCGCGGGTCCCACTTCTACCTCGCCCTCTACTGGGCCCAAGCCTTGGCCGCCCAGACCAAAGACGCCGACCTCAAAGCCATCTTCACCCCCCTCGCCGAAAAGCTCACGTCCTCCGAAAAGCAAATCGTCGCCGAACTCATCGCCGTCCAAGGCAAGCCCGCCGACATCGGCGGCTACTACCAGCCCGACAACGCCAAAGCCTCCGCCGCCCTCCGCCCCAGCCAAACCCTCAATGCCGCCCTCGCGACGCTCTAATAAGCGCAAAGCCCGGTCGCCTTGAACTCATCCCGCAGCTTCCCGCTGCGGGATTTTTTATAATCTCTTTCCTCCTGTTTCTCCTTAGATGAAAGGCAAATTCACCCAGTGCGTCGTCATTCTCGCGCACAACCCCATTCCTCTCGCGGAACTCAAGCCGCTGTTCGTCAAGTTCCCGTTTCTTCGCGAACTCCCTGCAGCTGAGAACTGGGAAATCTCCAGCGAAAACGCAGTCATCGCCTACCGTCCGGAAGTCAACGGGTACGTCAGCTTGGATACGGTTCCCCACTCGTGGCCCGATCACATGGGAAGTCCCAAAGAGGAACCGATGCTTTTTGCCACTTGGACCATGGGCCACTTCGGCCCATTCGCCTACCCGCAAGGGTTGCAGCGCGCCACCGAGCAGGCCTGGCACTGGCCTGACGCAAAAACCGTGGTGCCCGCCCACCGCGCCTTTCTTCGTCTGCGCTCAAGCTACGTGTTTGGCGGCCGCCCCGATATGAAAATCATGCCGGCGGACTACTCGTCGCGCCATGAACTGGATTTCCTGCTTGAGCTCGCCCAATGCGCGTTGGCTCACCCCAGTGCGATTTGCTATTTCAACTCCAGCGGCGAAGTGGTCGCCAATGCCGCGATTCTGCGCGAGTCGCTTGCCTACAATGCGCAGCACCATCTCCCGCCCCTTGATCTCTGGTGCAACGTGCGGCTTTTCAATTTCAACGCCGGATGGCTGGTCATGGACACCGTGGGCGGATGGCAACTCGACATGCCCGACCACGAGGCCGCTTTTCCGAAGGACAATTTTAACCCCAGCGAAGTCTCCGGCTTCCTGCGAGACACGTCGCTTTACATCCTACAGAAGGGCGAGGTCATCAAGAATAACGACACCATGGACGGCCCGGGAGGAGTGCGATGGCAAGCAGTGAAGTTTCAGGATTCCATCTCGTCACCGCCAAGGCAGGTCTATTGCTGGGTTCCGCTCGGCACGAGAGATATACCGTCCGAGATCACTTCTCGGAAAATTGCCGATGCGCCTGCGACAAAACCGACCAACCCCGAAGCCAAACCAGTGAAAAAATGGTGGCAATTCTGACCTCGCCCGGCTTGACGCCCTACGCCAATGGCGAAGCCTCTCATATAGGAGTTGAATCTGAATCCCCATGAAAGACTCCGATTTCCAAAACCTCCTCGAAGGCATTCGCGAAGCCGGTTCCTACCTGCGCGGAAACAAAAAAGCCGCCGCCCGCGTGGATCACATCGATCCCGAGTCGGTCGCCGCCATCCGCGCCAAGCTCCACCTGACCCAGACGGAGTTCTCGACCGCCTTCGGCATCAGCCCCGCCACGTTGCGCAACTGGGAACAAAGCCGCCGCCAACCCACCGGCGCCGCCCGCGTCCTCCTCCGAGTCGCCGCCAAACACCCCGAGGCCGTGCTCGAAGCCGTGCGTTAAATCTCACAAAACCCGCCCCGACTCCGTCCTCCTGCCGTCCTCGCCTGCTGCCTTGGCGGCGTGCCGATCCGCCCCGGCCGCGTCCGCGATATGAAACGGCCATCGACGCCTCGCCTTGTCCATCACCTCCTCTCGCATGCGCTGCCTTCTCCCTCTGCTCTTGCTTTCCTTGATTCTCGGCTCGGCCTGCACCGATACCCGCGCATCCTTGCGCGAGGCTCGCGCCGGGTTTCAAACCAAGCTCCTGCGCAATGAGTCCGTCGGCGAAGCCCCGGAACCCCCTCCTCCCGGCGTGCTGAATCTCGTCAGTTACGCCGCCCCGCTCGGCGCCAACGCCGCCTACGTCAGCCCGCGGCCGGCCGATGGCAAAAAACATCCCGCCATCATCTGGCTCGTCGGCGGCTTCAGCAACAGCATCGGCGGCATCGCATGGACGCCCGGCCCGCGTGAAAACGATCAATCCGCCTCCGCCTTCCGCGATCACGGCATCCTCATGCTGTATCCCTCGCTGCGCGGCGGAAACACCAACCCCGGCCACCTCGAAGCCTTTTTCGGCG
>JACMJT010000419.1 GCA_014380505.1 Hyphomicrobiales bacterium
GCGCGCGGTGAGGATGGTCAAAACACCTGCAATGATAACAGTCACTACCTTGGCAAACAGCATCGTCATCTCCCTGTCACTCCAATCCCACCACTATAAACCGAATCTCGACCATAATGCACGTGCCTCAATTGCCGCAAGGGCTGAATCAGGAAGCCCGGCAATCGTGCCAAAACCAAGGCGGCTGAGGCCCCAGCCCCGCGACGCCGCGATATTTTTCAGGACCATTTTGTCGCCAAACTTCTTTTTCAGCACCTCATGCAGGTGGCCGATTCCATCAATCAAGCCACGGTCCAGGGCCTGACGGCCCGACCAGAAGGCACCGGAGAACATTTCCGTTTCGTCGCCCTTGAGCTTTCCGGCGCGGCGTTCGCGCACCAGAGCCTTGAAGGCGCCATGGACATCGGATTGGAGGGCCAGGAGGCGGTCAACATCTTCCTGCTTCTCGGGCTGGAAGGGATCGAGGATGGACTTGTTCTCGCCAGCGGTGTGGACGCGGCGTTCGACGCCCAGTTTGCCGATGGCTTCGACAAAGCCAAATCCTGCCGAAATGACGCCAATGGAGCCCACAATGGAGCTTTCATCGGCATAGATTTCATCGCCAGCACAGGCGAGCCAATAGCCGCCCGAGGCGGCCACATCCTCGCAGAAGACATAGACGGGAATTTTGTATTCCGCGGCCAGGGCCCGGATGCGGCTATGAATTAGGGCTGACTGCACGGCGGAACCGCCGGGCGAATTGACCGAGAGGGCCACGGCCGCGATATTCTTGGTAAATGCGCGCTCAAGCAGCGGATCGAGGTCCTTGGCCGTGAGCGGCGGCCGGAGTGGCGAGCCCACGCCAATGGCCCCGTGAAGCCGCACAAGATTAACCATGGGAGAGGATTTGCGGAAGCGCCGGGGAATTAAGCGGGACAGGAAGGAAGCTTTGGCCATACCCCATGAGATAGGCATGATACCGCGGTGATGCAAGCCTAGAGCTAGGGACTAGCGCAGGCTTCAAAGACTGGCCAGACGTGAATTTATGGCCAACTGTTGCCGCTGATTTTACCATGACTTGTGCGAATTCTAAGAATCTGCACTGCCTTCGGCAGCTCGATCAGAAACTCGGCATCGCGTTCCAGATGATGAATGCTTGCAGGATCGCTGCCGGTGAATAGCGACATCGCCTCTACATCCTCCCAATAGGAGATAGTCACGAACTCGGATTCGTCTTTGCGGTCCTCGCGAAAGGTCTGGACGCCCATCGCCTTACCGATCAGCGGCCTGATGCCGGCTTCATAATTGTACGCCTCGTATTGGTCGGCGCGCTCGGGTTTGGTGCGGCCGCGCCAAATACGGGCGATTGTTGGTTGCAGAGAACCCTCGGAACCGCTCGACATATAGTGCTCCTATGAACTTCAAGATCGCGACGACAACCAAAGTGGGGGCTCTCGGTGCAAAAAATGACCGAAGGAATATGTTTGCTTAAGTGCCTTGCTTGGAAAAAAGTTCCAAACGGACTTCGGGCGATTATTCAAATTTGGGTGCTGTAAATCGCCTAGCGCAGGCGCCAGGTTGAGCCATCGCGCAGAACGGCTTCGGCATCGGGGGTGAACTGGGAGCTCTCCGTATGGAGGATGAGGCCCGGCAGGAGCTGCATGGGGGCTTTCGACCCCTTGATGCCCTGTACGACAACGCGCGAGGCGGCCGTTCCCTCCCGGGCATAGAGGGGTGCTATACGGATATCGCCAAAGCGGCCTTCCATGGCGCCGAGAATTTTTCCAAGCGTTTCAGCGCGGTGGACGATTGTCGCGGTGCCGCGCAGGGCCACCATTGTGCACATGACCTTGATCCAGAGCTCCAGATCTTCGGGGCCAAAGGCATGGGCCTGGGCCTTCAGGATATTTGGCGACGGGGTTGATTTCCCCTCGTCAAAATAGGGCGGGTTGGCGATGGCGTGGCTGAATGTGCCGTGCTGGGGAAGA
>JACMJT010000420.1 GCA_014380505.1 Hyphomicrobiales bacterium
AGCCAGACTATCACCGTCGTTGACGGTTCAAAAATCATAGCGAGCTTCGTGCTCGACGCCGGCGGCATTCGCATCCTGCCGCGTCTGCAAGGCCTGGGCCTTCCCGCCACACCCGCGCGCAGTCTCGTCTTTGCGCTGACGGGCGTCCACAAGGGCCAACTCATCGCTATATCGCAGGAACCCGGAGAAATTCTCCGGGTGCCGGCCGGTGATTACCGGATCGAAAGCCGTTTCGATGCGGGCAACGCCCGCGCCGTGGCCGATGTCCGTGTTAAGCCGGGATTTATGAGCGCCGTTGAGATCGACCACGCGGCGGGCCTGGCGCGCCTTGCCTTCGTCGGCGCGCCGGACGCCAAGGTTTTGTGGCGTGTCGCCGATGATCGCGGCAACGCCATGAGCCCGGTTGAAGGTCTTTCGGCGGACGTCGTTCTTAAACCCGGCACCTATACGGCCATCGCCCAAACCGGCGAAGAAACGCTAACAGCAAAATTTGTGATCGCGGCGGGCGAATCCCGCGACATCATCCTCGGCAACTGACGACGCCCCACTGGGCGAAGTCCCCATACGACAGTCAAGATGACCTTTCGCAGTGCACAATGCGGGCATGTTGCGTTTGCATAACCCGTTGGAACTAAAGAGGGTGCATACCGTTTGGGCTTTGCTGCATCGCAGCAAGAACAACGGAGAGCAACATGACCATATCCAGCACCCTATCGGAGGCTCCAGAAGAGCCACCACTTCAGGGACACGCCCGCCGGGCGCCTAGCTTCTGGGTTCTCGCCCTCGGCTCTATCGGCGTCGTCTACGGCGACATCGGAACCAGCCCCCTCTATGCCATGCGCGAGGCTGTCCGCGCCGCCATGGGCAAGGACGGCGCAATTTCCGAACCCATGATCTATGGCGTCGTCTCGCTGATCCTCTGGGCCCTTATCCTCGTCGTCACCATCAAATACGTTCTCATACTTCTCAATGCCGACAATAAGGGCGAAGGCGGAACACTGTCGTTAATGGCGCTGGCCCAGCGCGCCATGGGCAAGAATATCGTGCTCGTTCCGATCCTCGGCATGATCGGCGCGGCTCTGTTCTATGGCGACGCCATTATCACGCCGGCGATTTCCGTCCTCTCGGCGGTGGAAGGCCTCTCGATCGTAACGCCTGCGTTCAACCCCTACATCATGCCGATTACCATCGGCGTCATAATTGCATTGTTCCTTGTGCAATCGCGTGGCACGGCGAGGGTCGCGGCATTCTTCGGACCGATAACGCTTGCCTGGTTTGCGGCCATCGCCGCCGCCGGATTGCTGCACATCGGCGACCATCCGGGAATCCTTCACGCCTTCAATCCGATCTATGCCATATCGTTTCTGTCAGACCACGGCATAATTGGCCTCGTGACGCTTGGTGCCGTATTCCTCGCGGTCACGGGTGCTGAAGCCCTCTATGCCGACCTTGGCCATTTCGGTAAGCAGCCTATCCAGTTTGCTTGGCTCGCCGTCGTGCTGCCGGCACTCGCGCTCAACTATCTGGGCCAGGGAGCCTTGCTTTTGAACAATCCCGCGGCCATCGAAAACCCGTTCTTCCTCATGGTGCCGGAGTGGGCCTTGCTCCCCATGGTGGGGCTTGCCACGGCTGCTACCATCATCGCCAGTCAGGCTGTCATCACCGGCGCTTATTCGTTAACCCGTCAGGCGATCCAGCTTGGCCTGCTGCCGCGCATGGAAATCCGCTTCACCTCGGAGTCCCATGCCGGGCAAATCTACATGCCGCAGATCAACTGGCTGCTGCTGGCGGGCGTGCTTGTGCTCGTCGCCCTGTTCCAGACATCGTCAAGTTTGGCATCGGCCTATGGCATCGCTGTCACCGGCACCATGGTCGTCACCGCCGCCATGGCGATCTACGTGATCTGGACATACTGGAAGTGGCCGCTGTGGGCCGCGCTCGCAATGATGTTGCCCTTGCTGGCGCTTGACGTCGTCTTCCTCGGCGCCAACGCCCTCAAGGTCTTCGAGGGCGGCTGGGTGCCTCTGGCGCTGGGTGCGGTCATCATGTTCATCATGTGGACGTGGCGGAAAGGCACGCGCATCCTGTTCGAAAAGACGCGGCGCATGGAAGTGCCGCTCGCCGATCTGGTGGGAAGTCTCCTGAAGCGCCCGCCGCACCGGATTCCTGGCACCGCCGTGTTCTTCACGTCCGACCCGGAAAGCGCTCCGACCGCGCTCCTCCACAGCCTCAAGCACTACAAAGTGCTGCATGAGCACAATGTAGTGCTGACGATCCGCACCGCCGATTCACCCACCGTGCCGGATGGTGAAAAGCTGAAATTTGAAAAGCTGAACGATCTTTTCAGCCGCCTCATCGTCAGCGTCGGCTACATGGAAACGCCGGATGTGCCGAAGGTTTTGGAGCTGGCACGCAAGCTCGGTCCGAAGTTCGACGTCATGACAACGTCGTTCTTCCTGTCGCGCCGCAATGTCAGGGCTTCGAAACACGGCGGCATGCCGATGTGGCAAG
>JACMJT010000421.1 GCA_014380505.1 Hyphomicrobiales bacterium
CGAGGTTGCATCTTGAATTCCGTCAATTTCTCCGAAGCGATCGTACACGTGTCCGAAACCAGCAAGATCCTTGGGGGGACTGTATGCTCCGGCAACGCAGAGCGAAGCTTGGTTGTACATGTTGTATCCGTATCTTTGCGCGAGTGCCTGCAAATCTCTCTCCGTGGAGAATTCGACGCGGATGAGCGCCAGTGAACGGCGTGAGCCACCACCGACCGGGATGATTTCATCTTGATCCTTCCAATCAACCATCTCGAGAGACTTTAACCGTAAATCAGTGGGATCCAGAGGCCCAATCAGGGCGCAGGCGGAGGTACTGGCACCAACAGCCAGAAATAAGAGGACTGAGGAAAGCGATTTACTCATGCACCATTCCTGGAGCCCATGGCCGCGAGGCGGCTTAGCGTTTCGGCGATATCGTTTTCCGTGGTGTTTGGATTGATGGTGCAAAGCCTCAACACACTACGTCCGCCGATGATGGTTGACGTCAATGTGGCGTAGCCGGATTCGGTGATGGCGTTCACCATGGCGGCGTGTTCGCCGGGCTTTCCGCCTCGCTTCGCGAATGTCACGATGCCGATCTGCGCCGGTGTCACCAGTTCCCAGGGCGATCCTTTTTTCTCGATCAATGCTTGTGCTACTTCCGCCAGCTCGATGCCGCGGTCGATGGCCTTGGCGATCCGCTCCGCGCCATGGGTCTTGAACATCATCCACATTTTGAGCGCGCGGGCCTTGCGCGTCAGTTCAAGGCTGCGGTTGAACAAATCCACATTGCCGTCCTGGCCCATTACATCCTTCAGATATTCCGGGTTCATGGTGAAGGCGCGCTCCAGCGCGCCGGGGTGACGCACCAGCACGCAGCCGCAGTCATAGGGCTGGAACAGCCATTTGTGCGGATCGAGCACGAGTGAGTCCGCCAGTTCCATGCCCGCGAGATAGGCGCGGCCCTTAGGCGTTAGTGCCGCTGGTGCGCCATAGGCGCCGTCCACATGCATCCACAGGCCGTTGGCCTTGCATAGCGCCGCAATCTCGGGCAGCGGATCGCAGGCGCCGGTGTTGGTCGATCCGGCACTCGCCACGATCATCACGGGCTTGCGGCCCTGGGCTCGATCCTCGGCAATGATGCGCGCCAACTCAGTCATATCGAATTTGAGGGCGTTGCCGGTGGGCAGCACTCGCACATCTTCCGGAGGCACGCCCAATGCGGCAAAGTTGCGCTTGAGCGAAGCGTGCGTCTGGTCGTTGAGATAGACAACGCCCCGCCCCTTAACCGCAAAGCAGGCGGCAAAGGCGGTGAAGTTCGCCATGGAGCCGCCGCTCAGGATGATGCCCTGCGTCTCCTCCGGCATGCCGAGCAGTTGCCTGAGCCAGTCGATCACCACCAGCTCAAGCGTGGCCGGGCCGCTGCCGCCAACCCAGGTGGCGGCCATGGCGTTGAAGCCCGTGGCCAGCCAGTCGCCAAGAATCGCGGCAAAGGACGATGGCCCGGGCACCCGGGCGAAATAGCGCGGATGATCGCCGTGCTGCATGTAGGGCAACACGAGATCGTGCAAAGAGGCCAGTGCCGCCGCGGGATCGGAAGGCTGTTGCGGTACGGCGCCGCCGACTTTGGCTTCCAGCGGTTTTCGCGATGCAATCGCCACGGCTGGTTCGTCGCCCCGGTTGGCCAAATGTTTCACCACCATGTCGACGACCTGATAGCCGAGTGCGCGCATTTGCTCCTCGCTGAGGCCAAGCGTGTCGGCGGGCGGCGTATTGGCGGTCATACCCGATCCTCTACAAAATGCGCGGCTTGCGCGCCAAGCTCATAGTAAGTTTCCTTCACCGCGCGAAACGCCGCGTCTTGGGGCGCTGTCACCGGAAGCGGCAAGTCCTCCTCGCTAATGCGGCCAAGGATGTGCTCTGCCAGCACCCGGCCAAACACCGTGCCCGGAGCAATACCGCGGCCATTGTAGCCGCAGACGCCAATGACATTCTCCGCGAAGCGGTGGAATTTCGGTAGGTGGTTATCGGTCATTCCGATCATGCCGTACCATTCGCTTTCAAACTCCACATCGCCGAGCTGGGGAAAAAGGTTGTGAATTGCCCGTTTAGCCCAGGCGCGATGGATGGCGGTGCCGGTGCCCCGAAGCGCTCCCACGCTTCCAAAAATCAGGCGGCCTTGGCCATCTAGGCGGAATGAACTGAGCACATGGCGCGTATCCCACGCCCCTTCACGGTTTGGCAGAATGGACTGCCTCACATTGGCGCTCAAGGGCTTCGTCGCCAGATTGAAATACGGAAGATGAACCTGCTCGCGGCGGATTTCCGGCCAAGGTGCCGTGGTGTAGGCATCGGTTGCGACGACGATCCAATCGGCCTCGACCGAACCGGCAGGAGTGCGCACAATCCATTTGCCATTGACCCGGTCCGCGCCCGTCACCGGGCTGCCGGTATAAATTTTCGCACCTGCGGCAAGCGCGGCTCGCGCCAATCCCCGGACGTAAGCCAGCGGCTGGATGGTGCCGGCTCGAAGATCGAGCAACGAACCCGTGTAGCCGGAGCTGCCTATTCTCGTTGCTGTTTCCGTCGCATCGAGAAGCTGGACGGGGGCGCCCCGCGCTTTCCACTGGCGGGCGCGTTCCTCGATTTCGACAAAACCTTTTTTGCCCACGGCGCAATGGAGCGTGCCATTTTTCACGGGCTCGCAGGCAATCGCGTGTTTCTCGATCAAACCCCAAACGGTAGCCGGGGCGTTGCCGAGGAGATTGAGCAGCCGCTCGCCATGTTGCGCGCCAAGCATGTGGGGCAAGTCCTCCGGCCTCACCCACATGCCGGCATTCACCAGCCCGAAATTCCGCCCCGAAGCGCCGAACCCAATCTCCACGGCTTCGAGAACCGTGACGTTGGCTCCGGCTTCGGCCAAATGCAGCGCCGTCGAAAGGCCGGTGAAGCCGCCGCCCACCACCGCCACGTCCGCCCTGCTGGCTCCCGCAAGCGCCGCCGTTTCAGGAGCGGCGGGTGCCGTCAGTTCCCACAGGCCGTGGGAGCGGGGATCGTTCTGCATGGGGGAATACCTTGTCTGGAGCGGTCTCGGCACTTCCGTACCATGCCTGATCGATTGTGCAACCGAGACCCTGCTTCATCACCATTGCTATAACTTCGCGACGTTGCCTCTTATCCGCGAACGCGCAGCAAAGGGGCTCGCCTATAATGTGAAGTCTGAGATATAAGTATTTGATCGGATTATTAAAACGCAGAGGGCTTTTTAGGATTGCGCCAATAGCCGTTCGATTTCCGCGCGCGACGGCATGGCGGCGGCGGCGCCGTTGCGCGTGACTGAAATTCCTGCCGCCGCTGAAGCGAAACGCGCCGCGTCAAGGGGATCGAAATCGCGGGCGAGTCCTGCCGCGAAGGCGCCCACAAATGCATCGCCGGCACCCACCGTATCGACCACGCGTCCGGCAAAGAATGCCGCGAGAAACACCGAGCGTTCGCGCTGATGAAAAACAGCGCCCTTTTCGCCCAGCGTGATCAACACGGCGCGAGCACCTTTCTTCAGAAGAATATCGCCGGCGCGGCGCGCATCGTCGGCGGAGGCTACAGTCACGCCCGTGAGCCCCGCCGCTTCGCTTTCGTTCGGAATCACATAGTCGCACAGTGGATAGATATCGTCCGGCAGGGGAGCCGCGGGCGCTGGATTGAACAGCGTGATGACGCCTGAGGCTTTGGCAATCTCAAGCCCCCGCCTGGCCGCGGCAATGGGCTGCTCAAGCTGGGTGACGAACACCTTCGATGCCGTGATGGCATCGGCGGCGCCGTCGATGTCGTCTGGACCGATGGTGGACGCCGCGCCCGGAACCACGATGATGGCATTCTCGCCGTTCACCTCATTGACGAAGATACAGGCAGCACCGGTGGGTTCGGTTGAAGATTGCACCACGCGGGGGATGATGCCTTCCTGCGTCCACGCCGCCAGGGCCATATCGCCGAACGCATCCTGGCCTATCTTCGAAATGAAGCAGACCCTGGTGCCGGCTCGCGCCGCGGCAACCGCCTGGTTCGAGCCCTTGCCGCCCGGACTCATGTGAAAGCCGGAGCCCAACAGTGTTTCGCCAATGGCGGGCTGGCGGCTGGCGCGGAACACCAGATCGGCGGCGAAGATGCCGAGGATCGCCACGCCTTCCTGCTCAGCGGCCATGGTTCACCCCTCCGGCCGCCGTGGCACCTTCACCAGCGCCTCGCCTTCGAGCACCAGTATGATCCCCACCATACAGCGGCAGACCAGTTTCACCCTGCTGCCTTTCTCGACAAGTTCAGCGACTTCGACGCTGGCTTCGACAATGTCGCCGATCCTCACCGGCGCCTTGAAGTTGAGGGTTTGCGACAGGTAGATCGCACCCGGTCCCGGCAGCCTTGTGCCGATCACCGCTGAAATCAGGCTTGCCGTATAGAGGCCGTGGGCGATCCGTCCGCCGAAGGGTGTCTTGGCGGCGAAGTGTTCGGAGAGATGGATCGGATTGCGGTCGCCGCTGATTTCGGCAAAACCCACCACGTCGGAGGATTTCACCTCCTTCGCATAGGTCTCGGTCAAGCCGATGGACAGGTCTTCGAAATAAAGGGTGCGGGTGGCGGGCAGCATGGAATCACTCTTATCGTCGCCCGGTGTGTATGCCCCAGAGATTGAAAAGATGCACGATGGCAAGAAGTCCGATCAAGACGCCGACCAGCAGCAGCGGCGTGGTCGGAACGGGCAGGGGATCGAAACTCTTGCGGGGCCTGCGCTCGAGCCAGGCCATGGTGCCCATGAGGCCAAAGCCTGCAACCATGGCGGCGATGGTGATCCAGATTTCAGTTGCATCGGCAGTGGGCGGCATGGCACGGGCGATTGGTTGACAGGGGTCAGGCTGGCCACTATAGACCGGCCTCCGAACGACGAGGCGGCGTGGGCTTTGCTCCATCTGCCTGAAAATCAAGGTGAAGTCCATGAAAGTCCGCAATTCGCTGAAGTCGCTGATCAAGCGGCACCGCGACAACAAGGTGGTCCGCCGCAAGGGCCGCGTCTATGTGATCAACAAGACCAATCCCCGCTTCAAGGCGCGCCAGGGCTAGCAGCGGCTTGCTTGGCGGCGGCCTTGCGACCTTCGCCCACGTCTTCGACGTCCTTTTCACCATTGCGTTCACTCCTACTCTGGTTCCGAGAGGAGCCAAGGCAAAGTCTCCGCGTGAAACTCCAACTGCACGACCGACAAATTTTCTAGGGGAGCCAATCGCGGCGCCGACGCACGGCACATCAACGCGCTGAAGCCTTCAGCAAGATCGACCGGCGGGAAATCCCCGGTTCGGTCCAACGTACCGACAAAGTGAAACCAACCGCCGTAACTGTGCTGCCCCGGCGAATTCCGGTTATAGTGAAACACTTCGCCATCCTTCCGCGGGTCGATGCCTAACTCATCCAGCAAAGCGAGGAATGGTGCGGGATAGACTTTAGGCAGTGCCAAGAGAAAGTTTCGACATCCGGCGCACTCGCACGATTCAGAACCGCCATGCACGGCCGCCCGGTAG